>DASZMZ010000144.1:0-3200 GCA_035551455.1 Candidatus Sulfopaludibacter sp. | reverse complement strand
AGTCGCAATGGGGGCAGCGGCGCGCCCGACAGCGTCTGGTCCATCTGCGTGGGTATTCCCATGGCCGCCATACTGAGCGCCGAAGTGTACGGCGACGCGGGACCGAAGAAGCTTTGGCCCTGAATGCCGCTGAAGACGGCGAGCGGCGCGGCGTTTCTCTGATTGTTCGAACGCAATTGGATGAAGCGGACGTCGTATCCGGCTTTCAAGGTATGCCGGCCGAAGATCGCAGTGGTCAGGTCGGCGACTTGAAAGGTGCGGTCGTTGCGGTCTTGCGGAAAGCGATACGGATCCACGCCCACGGGACTGAATCCGTCGATCCAGACGGCGCCCAATGGGCCGGTGATGCTTTCCGAGGTCGGGCTGCCGGGCACTCCGGCGGCGTTGAGAATCACGGCGCCTTGCGCGCTGGAAGCAGTGACGAAGCCGCTGCCCTGAGCGCCGGGCCGGTTCACATTCAGCAGCAGCGGAGCGTTCAAGAGAAACGGTTGGTTGGGAAAGAGATTCGAAGGCAGCGGGCTGCGGCCGATCCGATCGGCAAACGACATCGCCGTTGTGCCGAACGAAGCGCGGAAGGAACTTTCGATGTTCGGCCGCACCGACACGTCGAGGTAGGCGGCGACGCTCTGGTTCATCACTCGGGGTTGAATCGTGGAATCGAGGGCGTCGCCCACGGTGGCCAACTGGCTGTTTTCGTCGATCCGGTTGTAGCGCAGGGCGAGGGCGGCGCGGCCCAGGCGATGGTCGCTCTTCACGGCGAATTGACGCGCGTGCTGGTCCGCGGGCAAGTTCGTGGTCCAGGTATTGGGGCCGTAAGCTCCCTCGGGATTGTTGGGGAAGGGAAAGAGGCTGAAGATCGCATTTCCTGGAATACTGGCGGGAGTGAAGGCGGTGGAGGGGATGCCGGTACCGTTGAACGATGGAAGCGGATAGATTTGCAGCGCGGAGAAGCCGGTCTCTCCGGTGCCGTTGACGCCCCTCTGCGCGGCGGTGGGGACGGCGAACTGAGTCTGCGGCTGCGCCGAAGTGGCGATGATGCCGTAGGAGACGAAGAAGAAACTGTCCGGTTTGTGAATGGGACCGGAGAGGGTGCCGGAGGCCATGGTGCGACGAAACGGGTCGTTGCCCGGACCGGTAAAAAAATCTCGGGCGTTGAACGCATTATCGGTGAAGAATCCGGAGACGCCGCCGTGGAAGGCAGCCGCTCCGGAGGCTGTAATGGCATTCAACTGAGCGGCGATGCCGCGGCCGTATCGGACATCGGCGAGGGCGGAGATCAACTGCAATTCGCCGATGGATTCGAGAGGCTGCGGGGCGGGGTTGACGAAGCCCTGCCGCCGGACGCCCAACTCCTCGTCGTTATCGTCCGCGCCATCCACGGTGAAGTTGTTTTCGCTGCCGCGCAGTCCGTTGATGATGAACTGTTCCGGAGTTCCCACGCCCGGCGCCACACCGGCGCCTGACCGGGTCCATTTGAAGGGCGCCGCCACCACGCCCGGAGCGAGCAGCGGCATGTAGTCGAAGGAGCGCACGCCGGGCACCGGCAGGTTTTCCATCAAGTAAGGCGGATAGGCGAAACGGTAAGCCGCTTCCTGCGTGGTGGAGAACATCCCACGTTTGTCGGGCGGGAGGGGCTTCAGTTGTATCTCCGCCGGGCTCTGTTGACACCGCTCGACGCTGCGGACTTCCGGCTGAAAGCCTTTGAGTTGAAATGCCAGAATGTACTCACGGCTGCCCAGCTTTTCCAGACGCGTGGCATCCAGGCCGATCGAGTAAGCGCCGTCGCTGCCACTCACGTCGGCGCCCAGTTCCTGAAAGACGCCGGCGTCGCCGTCCCATACTGTCGCCACTACTTGCACTCCCGGCGCAGGCAGGCCGTCGCGAACGGTTCTGCCGGCCGCCGCGGGCCATGGGACGGTGCAAGGAACCGGGGAATCCTGCTCGCGAATCAAGCGGAAATACAGGGGCAGGTGAGCGTCCCGGTCCGCGCCGCCTGCCGCCTGCGGAGGCCGCACCACGTCGATGGGCTTCGGCTTGTCGATATTGTTATCGTCATCGCCGGACTTGATCTTGACCTCTGCGCCTTCCTGGGCAACCGCCCGGTAGTTCTTGGCGGTGACTACGAATTTATAGAAGCCCGGCAGCAGGCCCGGAAACTTAAATTCGCCGCGATACTCTCCTTCTTTGTTGACGTGAATTCTGCTGCTGATGGTGGGGCTTCGGCGGAAGTCCGCCACCGCCATGATGCCAACCAGTTCGCCGTCATCCTGGGGTTGGGCTTTGAGCAGACGCACTTCGCCGGTGGTGGTTCCCACGCGAATCTGACTGCCCGCCGGGATGGCCAGCAGAATTCCCGCGGACAACCAGAAGGCCGCACGGCCGGGGATCCGAGTCACTTCTTTCCTTCGGGGGGAGCCAGTCCGATACCCGCCTCTACCATGTGGATGAATTCGTAGGCCGGGCCGCGCCCCGGAGAGTCGGCTACAACCTGAAACCCGCCATAACGGAAAGTGTGGCGCGTATCCTCCAACTCGACGTCGGGATGATCTTCACCACTCGATGTCCCGTCCAGTTTCTCGAGGGTGAAGCGGTGACTGATGGTGAAATCCTTGGCGCGAATCTGTACCTGGATACGGTTCGCGGTGGAGCAGCACGGCTCGGGCAACACGATGAGCCGCTCCGACTCCATGTAGTCCAGCAGATTGTAGGCTGTCTCGAAGAACAGCAGGCGGCGCACGCCGAAAGCGCTGGCGGACAGGAAAAGTTTGTCCTGCTTGTTGGTGATGGTGAACCGGTAGCCGCCGGAGCCTGGCTGGGCGCGCACGATCCAAGTTGCCGAACCCTGCGGAACTAATTCCACCACCATCTCCAGTTCGAAGTCATACAGCGCAAAGCGCTTCGGATAGGTGGCCACGCCAGGTCCGATGAGCCGCAGTTTGCCATCTCGCGGATCCGGTCTTTCCAGTGCGGGATCGTTTTTGTCGATTCCGAAGCCCTGCTCGAAGTTCCACGCGTCCGGCATGCCCCACTCCCGCTTGATCTCCGTCTCCTGGGTCCGATAGAAATCCTCGAAAGGCGGCATATTATTGGGGTCGAGGCGAATGGTAACTGGGACCGGCGACCGGCTAAAGTCGGTTTGAAGTTGAAGCAGAGGATGCGGCGCTTTCAAGTAGTGAACCCCGGCGGCCACTACGGTGAGC
>DASZMZ010000143.1:0-30854 GCA_035551455.1 Candidatus Sulfopaludibacter sp. | reverse complement strand
TGTCTGGCTTCGATCCAGCGGCACCGTCTTGATTCGGCCTTGCCGTGTCTTTGTGCTCTCCACATTTCGAGAATAAAGCGAAAACGACATTTTCAAGCGAAAATGTTTGGGCCGGCTGGTATTTTTTCACAGACCCTGACGTGCGCGGCTCTGTAGATTCAGTGACTTACAGAGCCGCGAGTGTTAGCGAACGACATTTACCACAGGCAGTTAGGTTAGTTTAGGGCTTGGGAAACAGTGCCTGAAGTCGAGAGGCAGACACTCATCCAGCAGAAGCTTCATGCGATTCTGGCGAGGAGTGAATCCTTGGCTTCCTCAAGTGCTTGAATGGCCATCTCTCGCGTGACTGTGGGGAACTGGCTTAAGAATTCACCAAGGGAATGGCCCCCCTCGAGATAGTCTATGAGGTTCTTGAATGGGACTCGAGTACCCCGGAAACATGGAGTTCCGCTCATCACGTCGGGGTCAATTACGATTACTCGTTCAGCCATTGTCGACTCCCATTGTACCGTTCCGGGAGTGCACCACAACTGCTTTCACGCGATCTTCATTTCGCGCAGCGCGTCGCCCACCGCCGCCAGATTGGCGAGCTTCATTTCCGAGTATTTGCGAGAGATCACCAGCCCCTGGCCGCCGCCGCGGTAGGCCGCTTTGGTCACCTCGCGGATTACCGGCGGCGTACACTGGCTGAATTTCGGATCCATGTTCGAGATGTCCACGTCGATGCCGGGCCAGATCTGCATCGCCGTTCCTTTTGCATCTTCGACGCAGCGCTTGGTCTCGCGGTAGACGTAGTCCGGGGAGAGTCCGGTATACGGCAGTTCCTCGTAGCCGCGCTCGCGATAGTTCATGATCCGGTATTCGAACTCCAGCGATTCCTCAATCGGCAGGTCGCCGAAAATCGTATTGTGATGACTGGTGACGTAAGTCTCCATGCGTGTGCCGCCGAGATTGTGGTACACCGTCATCTTCAAATAGTCGGAGTACTTACTTAGTTCCTTGAGGTCCGTCAGCGCGCGGAAGAACGGGCTGAAGCTGTGCGCGTGCCAGACGTGCCAACCAACCTGCATGTTGGGCTTGATGGATTTCACCAGCTTATAGATGGCCTCGTAAGTTTCATGTACGCTGGCATTCCACATCTGTTCCCACGCCAGAATTTCCGGATAGCGAAACAGGATGCGCCACAGCGACACGTAATACCCGTCCGTGGGACGCGTACCTCCGCGGCACGACCGCACCCATGCCTCCAGCGTGCGGAAGCCTTCAAACGTTCGCTCCACATTGATGCCCTGCCGGCGCGCCTTATCCTGGCAGAAATTACAGAAGCAGGTGACCCGCCCCGGGTCGTTGCCATTGCGATTGTGCACCGACTCCACCATATTGCCGAAAGCGCCGTACCGCTCCGAGCCCCACATGATGCCGTCGATATCGTAGGACCGGGTGAAGTCTTCCATCAGCCCCATCAGAAAGTTGTGATGGTCGGGATTGTTGAAACAAACCGTGCGCGCATTTCGGCCGTACAGATCCTTCTCCTGAATCTTCTCCACGTTGCGCACGGCGGGGTTCCAGACGTCCTCGCTCCACGTGTAGACCTTCACGCCGCGTTTCTTCGCTACGGGAATCACCATGTCCAGGATGTCGACGTTGCCGTGATCGGGAGCCTTCGTGTCCTGAATCACCGTGTTCTTGTAATACTGCGGATGCGGCGTCGCATAGTTTCCGCCGAAGAAGTGGTCGTCGTAGGCTTGCACGCCGTGGTCGGGTAGAGGATGGTCCTTCAACTGACGGCTGGCGATGCCGTTGCCGTAGGTGAATGTGGCCAGGAACAAGGTGTTGACGCAAGCCTTCTCCTGCAGAACATCGATCACCTTATCGACGCCCTCGTCCAGAAAAGAGATCGACCCGATCTGGATGCCGATCACCTGTTTCGGATCGGGCGCAGCGGCGACCGGCGCGACGGTAGCTGCCGCCGCCGCGGTGGCGATGAAGTCTCTTCGGTTCATTTCGTTCGACATGGCGAGTTGCTCCTTCGATTGCTCCCTGGAGATACGCATTCTAGCGCTTGGCGCGAGCGGCCACGATTTCGGTGCCGAAGAAAACGTAGAATACAAGCAATGAACAGACGGCAGCTTCTTTGTTCAGCCGCAGCGGCTCCGCTGGCGGCGACGGCCTTCTCCGCGGCGGCGGCCCAGCAGAAACAGATCAAGATCACCGGCATCGAAACAGACGTGCTGAAGCGGCCTCCCGGCACGCCGTTCTACGACGCCATCCACGCCTTCGGCACGGAGAATGGATCGGTGGTGCTGCGGCTCCACACCGACGCCGGCATTACCGGATGGGCCTCCAGTTCCTTCGGCATGATCGCCGGCGGACCCAAAGTGGTGCAGACCATTCTGGAGCAGGAAGTGAAACCCGCGCTCCTCGGCAAGGACCCGTCTTTTCCGCGCCGCATTCGCGCCGACCTTTGGCAGGCGCTGGAATATCAGGGCGTCGGCGGCGTAGCGCAATTCGCCATCGCCGCGGTGGACATTGCAGTCTGGGACATCCTGGGCAAGTCGGCGGGTCTTCCGGTTTATAAGATGTTGGGAGCATATCGCGATCGCATGCCTGTGTACAGCATGTGTGGCTGGTATTACGACAACGACGACGACCTTTCCAAGTTCAAGCGGCAAATCTCCACCGCCATGGAGCAGGGCTATCAGGCGGTCAAGATGAAGGTGGGCCGCTACAGCATGGATGACGATGCGCGCCGCATTCGCGTAGCGCTGGAGACGATGGGGAAAGGCAAGCGCCTCATGGTGGACGCCAATCAGGTGTTCAATCGCAATGAGGCGCTGCGCCGCGGACGGGTCTATCAGGAACTGGGCTGTTTCTGGTATGAAGAGCCGCTGCCGCCGCAGGACATGGAAGGCTTCGCGCTGTTGGCCCAATCGCTGGATATGCGCATCGCTACCGGCGAGAACCTGAATACGAAGTTCGCCTTCGCCGACCTGATTGGCCGCAAAGCCGCCGACGTAGTGCAGCCCGACAATCGCCGCGCCGGTGGCGTCACCGAATGGATGGAGATTGCCGCGCTGGCCGATGCAGCCGGTCTCGAACTGGCCAGCCACGGCGGCGGCTCCACCAATCTGAACATGCTGCTGGCCATGCCCAACGCCATCTATATGGAAACCAGCGGAGCTCAGAAAATGGTGAACGGCGAAGTGGCTGCGCCGGAAGCGCCCGGCATGAGCAGCGAAGTCTCCGAAGCCGAAATCAAGCGTTACAAAGTTGGCTGAAGCCCGGCCGCTGATTGGCGCTACTCCATGGACGCCAGGGGAGAATCGACCACCGCGAGATTGTGCTGTCCGTGGACCGCATGCACGGCGGTGATGCCGAGGACGGCGCGGAGTTTATCGTCGGGCACCTTCATGGGTCCGGGTCCGGGAGCCGTGCCGGGGGCGGGCTGGGGGAAGGCCGTGGACATGGCCGTGTGGAACGTGACGTTGCCTTCCACCTTCTGCATCACCTGATGGATGTGGCCGTTGAGCACGGTGACCGAACCGAAGCGCTTGAGCATGGCGAGCGCCTGGGCGCTATCGGCGGTGGCCCAGCCCCATTGCGGATAAATGCTCCAGAGGGGAATGTGCGCGAACACCACGACGGGCCGGCTGGAAGGCTGCGCCTGGAGATCGGCTTCGAGCCACTGAAGCTGATCGGGGCCCAGGCGGCCGAGGCCGTCCAGCACCGCCACGTTGGAGAGCCCGACGAAGTGGACGTCCTTGTGCGTGAAGCTGTACCAACCGCGCCCCTTAGCCTGTTTGCCGTAGCGCTCCAGGTAGAGTTTGCCGTCATCGAGCGTGTCGTGCTCGCCGGGGACGAAGAAGGCGTCTTTGAGTCTTCCGGCCTTCAGGACCTGGTCCAGCGTGTCGAATTCGGCGGCCTTCGAACCATGGCTGAGGTCGCCTGTATGAATCAGGAAGTCGGGCGAATGCGGCAGGCCGTTGATCTTATCGAGCGCGGCTTGGAGCGTACCGGCGACATCGGGATTGGCCGGCTTGTTGAAGCCCATGTGACTGTCGCTGATCTGGACAAAGTGCAATTCGCCTTTGGCGGCGGGCATGTCCTGACCGAAGGCTCTGGACGAGAGGACTCCGCCGGCGACGGTCCAAAGCACGCCGGTTCCGGCCCAGGCCATGCACTCCAGAAATCCGCGCCGGTCGATGCCGTCGCGGCTGTGATCGTGAACGATGAGTTTCGACAACTTTCACCTCTTTCACGATTCCAGACTGACGAAGGCGCTGGTTTATTCCCCTAATTTGACAATGCGGATCACTGGGGCGGGTCGGGATGCGACGGATCGAACGGCTTGAAGTCCGTGACCACGAAATGGGCCAGGTCGAGTCTGCTGGTCCGGATACCTTCCACCACGCACTTGGCGAGCTCATAAGCGCCGTACGCGCTATGGTGCGTGGCGTCGCGGCCACCGGAAAAAAGGAGCCACGATTTCTGAGGGCCGAGCGATTCATAGAGCGCGATGCTCATCCGGGTCAGGTCGATCAGTGCGACGTTCTCTTCGCGCGCCGTCTGCCGGATGGACTCGGGGAAATCGCCGAGCGTATTTTTCACCTTGCCCTGCGCGTCGAAATTGTGGCGCTGCATGGGAGTGACGAGCACGGGAATGGCGCCGCGGCGGCGCGCTTCGGCGATGTACGTCTTCAGGTACTGTTTGTGCGTGGTGAAGGGCTCCACGTAGGTCTGCGGCCAGTTCTCCTTCATATCGTTATGGCCGAACTGGATGAACAGATAATCGCCCTTGCGCATCTGGCTGAGGATTTTTTCCAGGCGCAGTTCGGTCAAAAAGCTCTTCAGAGTTTCGCCGGATTCGGCATGATTCGCCACCGCCGCGCCGGGCTTGATGAAGCGGGTCACCATCTGGCCCCAGCTTGTGGTGGGATCGTGCGGCTGATCGGTGACGGTGGAATCGCCGGCCAGGAAGATGGTGGGGACGGTCTCCACCCGGTCGATCTTGAGGGCGTCGACACAGGGTCGCGGACCGCTAAATTCGAGCGTCAACTTATCGTCCCAATCGAGCGAACCCTGCTCGCGCGCATTCAACCGGACGCGGTCGCCGCCGGGAGCATTCTGGGGCGGGGCGGGCAGATTCGCATTGCGGACATTGACCACGAAGTTGCGCGTCTGGAAAACGCCGGCGGCGGTTTCGATGCGCTCCAGCATGAGGCGTCGCGATTCGGCTTTCACCGTGGAGACGCAGCCCACGGAAGCGTCGCCTAGTTTGACCGCGACCAGATAGTTGCCTTCCGGAACGGCCACGGAAAAGTAGAAGGGCTTATCGCTGGTGACCCCGCCGGTGAGCGCAACGGCCGAGGTGCCCAGGTCGAAGCCATAGCCGAGTTCGCTGTTGTAGGCGGTGTCATGCCACACGCTGACGTAGCCGGGCTTGGCCGCTCCGGCGGAGAAATCGAAACCGAAGGAAGTGGCGCGGCCGGCTGCCAGGGCGGCAAGGCAGGAAGGCAGCATGAGGAAGAAGATGCGAAGTCTCATGACAGATCGGGAGAGATCCTGAAGCCGATTGTATCGTCAATCGGCGCGAAGGGGTGTAATGGCTTTCCTGTATCGCCAGGAGATATAATTCGATCCGTGAATTTAACGCGATTGGGCGTATTTCTGTTGAGCGGCCCCTGGCTATTCGCCATCGGGCAGCCGCGCTACGTGGAATCCACGCGGAGTGCGGGCGCGTTCCCTCTGGCGCAAGGCAAGACTGCCGCCTCGGTCTATGTGGATTCGTCCGATTGGCCGGGCGTGGTGCGCGCTGCCGGAGATCTGCGCGCGGACGTGACACGCGTTACAGGCCTCACTCCCGGCGCCGCGCTGACCGCCGATACGGTGATCGTCGGCACGCTCGGCAAAAGCGCGGTGATCGACCGGTTGGTGCGCGAGCACAAGATCGACGTCTCGACGATCAGCGGAAAATGGGAATCGTTCCTGATTCAGGTGGTGGCGCGACCGGCGCCGGGAGTGGCGTCCGCGCTGGTGATCGCGGGCAGCGACAAACGCGGCGCCATTTTCGGCATCTACGATGTCTCCGAACAGATCGGCGTGTCGCCCTGGTATTTCTGGGCCGACGTGCCGGTACGCCATCGCGATGCGCTGTTCGTGAAGGCCGGAACGTACCTGCAGGGTCCGCCGGCGGTGAAGTATCGCGGCATCTTTCTGAATGACGAAGCACCGGCGTTGAGCGGCTGGGTGAAGGAGAAGTTCGGCACCTACAATCACGATTTCTACGTCAAGGTTTTCGAACTGGTGCTGCGCATGAAGGGTAATTTCATGTGGCCGGCCATGTGGGGCAGCGCCTTCAACGATGACGATCCGCTGAATCCCAAACTGGCCGACGAGTACGGCATTGTGATGAGCACGTCGCACCACGAGCCGATGATGCGCGCGCAGCAGGAATGGAAGCGCTACGGAAAAGGCGCTTGGGATTATACGAAGAACGGCGAGTTTCTGCGGCAGTTCTGGGCGGACGGCGTGGAGCGCAACAAGAATTACGAGAGCATCACCACGCTGGCCATGCGCGGCGATGGCGATATGGCCATGGCAGGCAACCTGGAGGACAACGTCGCTCTGCTGGAAAAGATTGTGGCCGACCAGCGGAAGATCATCGCGGAGAAGGTGAATGCGAACGTGGCGGCGGTACCGCAGGTCTGGGCTCTCTATAAGGAGGTGCAGGGCTACTACGAACGCGGCATGCGCGTGCCCGACGACGTCACCCTGCTGTGGAGCGACGATAACTGGGGCAACGTGCGCCGGCTTCCCACGCCCGATGAGCGCAAACGCAGCGGAGGCGCCGGCATCTACTATCACTTCGATTATGTGGGCGGTCCCCGCAATTACAAGTGGCTGAACACTGTCCCCATCACCAAGGTTTGGGAACAGATGAGCATGGCGTATCAGTACGGCGCCGACCGCATCTGGGTGGTGAACGTGGGCGACCTGAAGCCGATGGAGTTCCCCATCGAGTTCTTCCTGCACCTGGCCTGGAATCCGCCGGCGTGGACTCAGGACAAGATCGAGACGTATTCGAAGGCATGGGGCGAGCGGGAATTCGGTGCGCAGTATGGAGCGCAGGTGGCGGACATTATCGCCCGGTACACCAAGTTCAACGGCCGCCGCAAGCCGGAACTGCTGGAGCCGGCCACTTTCAGCCTCACCGATTATCAGGAGGCCGATCGCGTGGTGGCAGAGTGGAAAGCGTTGACGGCGGATGCGGAGCGCATCTCCAAGGCCCTGCCAGAGAATGCGCGCGACGCGTTTTTCCAATTGGCGCTCTACCCGGCGAAGGCGTCGGCGCAGGTGACGGAACTCTACGTGGCGGCGGCGAAGAACAGGTTGTACGCCGCGCAGGGTCGCGCGTCGGCGAATGATTTCGCGGCGCAGACGAAGGCTCTGTTCCAGGCGGATGCCGATCTGTCGGCGTATTACAACCACGCCATGGCGGGCGGCAAGTGGAATCACATGATGGACCAGACACACATCGGCTACACCTACTGGCAGGAGCCGCCCGTGAACAGCATGCCGGCGGTGAAGGAAATCCAAGTGGCCGCCGCGGCGTCGCTGGGAGTGGCCGTGGAAGGCTCGGCCGCGGCATGGCCGGGAGATGGCGACCCCGCGCTGCCTGTGATGGATTCCTACAGCCGGCCGAAACGATATATCGACGTGTTCAATCGCGGCCGCGATTCGTTCACCTTCACGGCGACGCCTGGCGCGCCGTGGATCAGCGTAAGCGCCGCGAAGGGCACGGTGGAAAAGGAGCAGCGCATCTGGGTGGCGGTCGATTGGAACAAGGCTCCGGCGGGAACGTCGAACGGCGCGGTGAGGATCGATGGCGCCGGCGGCTCGGTGACCGTGAAGGTGGCTGCCTTTCGTCCGGCCGAGCCATCGCGCGAGTCGCTGAAGGGCTTCGTGGAAACCGAGGGCGTGGTCTCCATGGAAGCCGTCCATTATACGGGCCGCACCGCCGCTGCCGGCGCGCGCTGGGACAAGATCGAGGATTACGGCCGCACGCTTTCCTCGATGGCCGTGTTCCCTGCCACCGCGCCGAGCATCCTGCCGCCGGCAGAGGCGCCGTGCCTGGAATATCGCATGTACCTGTTCCATTCCGGCAAAGTCACGGTGGATGCCATCATCGCGCCGACGCTCAATTTCGTACCGGGCCGCGGACTGCGCTTCGCCATCGGCTTCGACGATCAAGCGCCGCAGGTAGTGGATGCGCTGGCGCAGAACACGCAGCGCGATTGGGAGGCATCGGTAAAGGACAGCGTGCGCCATATCCTGTCCACGCACTCCATCTCACAGGCGGGCTACCATACGCTGAAAATCCGGATGGTGGACCCGGGCCTGGTGCTACAGAAAATAGTGGTGGATCTGGGAGGGCTGAAGCCCAGCTATCTGGGGCCGCCGGAGAGTTTTCACGGAACCTTGTGACCTGGTCTATCCCGACTGGCGGACCACCAGGCGGCACTCCAGCAGAATATCGCGGGCCAGCATTTGCGGCCGCTCGATGCGCGCCAGCATGGCCGCCATGGCAGCCTCTCCGATTTCGCGGCACGGCTGATGCACGGTCGTGAGCGGCACCGGCAAAAGGCTGGCGTACTCCACATCGTCGATGCCGACGATGCGCACATCGCGCGGAATGCGGCAGCCTGCCGCCATCGCGACGTGCATCAACTCGCCCGCCGTGCGATCGTTCACGCAGACGAAGCCATCGCCCGCTTGCAGCATCGCGCTCACCGATGCGGCGTCGATGGCGTGCACCCGGTGTACCGGATTGGCATGCAGCGGAGCGCCTGCCGCCAGCAGCGCTTCGCGGAAACCGGCAATGCGGGCTTCCACGGTGGCCGCGCCTCCGGCGAGCGCCAGAAAGTGGACACGCGCAACGCCGGCGCGCAGCAGGTGGTCCGCGGCCAGATATCCAGCGCGGCGATTGTCGATGCCCACCAGGTCGTAACGGCTGCGCTCGGGATAGGCCGTGACATCGCGATCCAGCAGCACGATGGGAATGCGCGCCGCTTCCAGTTCGGCCACGATTCGGAGGTTCTCGGACTGCGCATCCGCTGCCAGTTCGAGCGGCGCGAAGAAGACGCCGGCCACTTTTCGCGCCACGAATTCGGCCGCGGTCGAGCCCCACAACAGTCCATGCCGCGTGGACTGCGACGCTCCGGCGATGCCGCGATAGATCGGATCGAAGACTTCGGTCGTGCCCATTTCGGGAAGGAAGAGTCCGAGCAGGCTGGAATCGGCCGCCGCCGCAAGTTGCCGTACGTAAGTGCCGGAGCCCGCGATCCGGTCCACCATGCCGCGCTGCGTGAGTTCCCGCAGGGCGCGGCCAATCGTAATCCGTGAGGTGGCAAATTGCTTCACGAGGCCGGCTTCGCTGGGCAGTTTTTGTCCCGGAGCGTACCTGCCGGACAGAATATCGCCGGCCAATTTGTCCAGAACTCGTTGATACTTCGGCCCCATAACTTGATATTACAGCTTTTTAACCGAACTATAGCAACTTTGCGCAGCTCCGCTACATCCAAACCATATGAGAACCGACTATCTATTTCTCAGCGATTTCGACCAGACTCTGAGTTTCAACGACTCCGGCATTGTTCTGAGCCAGTTGATCGGCTTGCCGGACTTCGCGGAAAGAATTCGGGGATTGTCTAAAATTCACCTGGTACAACAGGGCGGGGAACTGGCCTACCTTCTGCTGCACGACCCGGAGTACCGCTGCGTGCGCCGCGAACACTTGCAGGAAGTGGGCAGACGGATCCGTCTCAAGCAGAATATTCCGCTGCTTTCCAGTCTGCTGGAAGACCTGGACGGCCGCCATTTCTCGTTTTACGTGATCTCGGCGGCGCCGCAGGAAGTGATCGAATCGGCGCTGGAAGGCATCGTGCCGCGCGATCACATTTTCGGCACGAAGTTCCACTACGACGAGGCTACCGGCGAGATCCAGTCGATTGTGCGCGTCCCGGCGGGATACGGCAAAGTGGCCGTGATCGACGAATTGCGCGCCGCGCTGCCGCTGAGTCACAATCGCATCGTCTATGTGGGCGACGGCAGTTCCGACGTGCATGTGATGCTGCACATCAACCGGCTGGACGGGCTCACCATCGCCGTCTCAGAGAACAAGTACATCAATCAGATCGCGCGCCGCACCGTGCTGAGCGACGATGCGATGAGCGTGCTGATTCCCGTGCTGGAAGAAATTGCCGGCTGGGACTCCACGCAAATCCGCCGCTTCTTTGAACGGCAGGGCTTCGCGCTGCGGGACTGGGACAAGGTGCAGACCGACACACTCACCATCTGCCCGGTGGCGGCCGCGATTCCGGTGGCTGTCGGCGAGGCCCACTGAGTGACCGCCGCATTGGGCTGGCTGGCGACCGCCGCGTTCTCAGCCTCCTACTTTACGCGCCGCCCGGCGAGTCTCCGGTGGATTCAGGCCGCGGCGGCATGCCTGTGGATCGTATACGGCCTGCAGATTCGCGCCCTGCCGGTGGTGGCGGCCAACCTGATTGTGGCGCTCGCAGCGGTGGGAACCAGCCTGCGCAAAGCGCCGGCGCTACTCGGCGCGCAAAGCGACAATGGGGTCGGCGCCGGTGGCTCGCCGCGCCGAGGGGTAACAGGCCAGAGCCGCAATGACGACAGCCATGGCCGCTACGCAGACCAGAGTTAATGGATCGCTGGCTTTCACCCCGTAGAGCATGCTGTCCAGCGCACGGCCGGCCACGATCGCCGCGCCCAGGCCCAGCACCGCTCCCACTACCGTCAACACCAGGCCCTGTCGCATCACCAGACGAATGACGTCCCACGAGCTTGCCCCCAACGCCAGCCGCATCCCGAACTCGTGCATGCGCTGACTCACGGAGTAGGAGACGACGCCGTAGATTCCAATCGCCGCCAGGGTGAGTGCCAGGGCGGCGAAGAGGCCCACCAGGAGCAGGGATATGCGCGGAGTGGAGAAACTCTCGGACGCGATCTGATCCAGGAGTCGAACGTGAGCCACGGCCAGGCCGGGATCCAGTTCGTGTACGGCCAGGCGGAGTTGGCGCGTTAGCTGCGCGGTATCGCCGGTCGAGCGGACCACCAGCAGCAGATTCGGAAAGCCGAAGGGCTGCTGCGCAAGGGGCCACCAGAAGGCCGGCGCGGCGCCGCCGCTTTCCGGCGTATCCTTCACATCGCCCACCACGCCCACGATCTTGTACCAGTCCGATTCCTTGGGCTTATCCTCGAAGAAGTCGATGCGCTTGCCCACGGGATCTTCATTCGGCCAGTACTTGCGAGCCATCGCCTGATTGATGATGACAGTGAGGGGTGCGCCCTTGGCGTCTCGCTCATCCAGATACCGGCCGCTCATGAGGGGAATGCCGGCCGCTCGAAAATAATCCGGAGTGGCCGCATGAAAGCGGGCGCTGAAGCCCTGATTGGGGGGCGGGATCTTGCCTTCAATCGTAAAGCCGCCAAAATTCTCGTCGTAACCCGTCCACGGAACGTCCGTTCCGGCGCCCGCCGCCTGCACTCCCGGCAGCGATTTCACTTGCGCCAGAAGATTGCGGTAGAAGGTGGAGATCTGGTCCAGAGTCTTGTAATTGGCCTGGGGCAGGGAGAGTTCCGCCGTCAACACGTGCTGCGCCTGAAAGCCCGGATTCGTGTTGAGCAGATTCAGGAAGCTGCGCAGCATCACACCGGCGCCTACCAGCAGTACGCAGGCCAAGCCGACCTCTCCCACAACCAGCACGGAGCGAAGGCTGGTCTGCCGCGCGCCGGCGGTGCGGCCTCTGCCGCCCTCGCGCAGGCCCTGTTGCAGATCGGCACGCGAAGATTGCAGAGCCGGAACCAGACCGAAAACAATGCCGGTCAAAAGCCCCACCGCCGCGGTGAACGCAAACACTACTCCGTTGACGTGAATCGCCGCCGCCCGCGGGAAGCCGGCGGGCAGCAGGGCGACTAAGGCGCGCACTCCACCCATCGCCAGCAGCGCGCCCAGTCCACAGCCGAGGGCGGCCAGCAGCAGGCTCTCCGCCAGCATCTGACGCACCAGGCGCCAGCGGCCCGCGCCCAACGCCGCTCGCACCGCGATTTCCCGCTGCCTCGCCGAGGAGCGCGCCAGCAACAGGTTGGCGGTATTCACGCACGCGATTAGCAGGACCATGCCGACCGCCCCCAGCAGCACCATCAGCAGGCGATTCACCGGACCGACGACCTCCTGAAATAGCGGCACCGTATAGATGGACCAGTTCCGGTCGCCGGGATGTTGCGTTGCCAGTTCCGCCATAATCGCATTGAGATCCGCGGCGGCGCGCTGCGGCGTGACTCCCCGCCGTAACCGCCCGATGCCCTCGACGAAGTGCGAGCCGCGGTTGGCCGGATTGCCCGCAAACGTGAACGGGTACCATGCGTCCACGGTGTCCCCGTATGCCACGGTTTTATAAGTGTTGCCGGGATGATCTATGTCGGGCGGCATGACTCCCACCACGGTGTACGGGCGGGCATCCAGCGTGATTTTGCGGCCGAGGATGGCGGTGTCGGCGCCGAACTGCCTGCGCCACAAACGATCGCTGAGGATGACGAGGTTGCCATTGCCGGGCAGCTCTTCGGAAAACTCGAACTCGCGGCCGAGCGCCGGATGGATGCCCAGCACCCGGAAATACCCGGCGCTGATTTGAAACGCGGAGAGCTTGACCGGTTCGCCGGCTCCGGAAAGTTGGACATCGGAGTGGAAGTACAGAGCGAAGCTTTCAAAAGAGCGATTGCGCGCGCGGAAGTCCGCGAAGTCCCACGGGTTCATCGAGAACTTGGCGAAGTTCTTGCTGCGGTAGAAGACGCGCGTGAGACGGTCCGCCTGCGGATAGGGCAGCGGCTTGAGCAGCACGCCATCGATCACGCTGAAGATGGCGCTATTCGCGCCGATACTCAAGGCCAGGGTCAGCACTACCACAATCGTGAAGGCGGGGCTTTTGCCCAACATGCGGACCGCGTAACGCAGGTCCTGAAAAAGATTGTCCACGTAATCCGTGCGTCGCATTTCCCTGCATTCCTCCTGTACCTGGCTTACGCCGCCAAACATGCGCAGGGCCGCTAGGCGCGCTTCTCCCGCGGTCATTCCGGCGGCCCGATTCTCCGAGACCTGCCGCTCCAGGTGGTAGCTGAGCTCCTTGTCGAGTTCGGCATCTACGCGCCCGCGGCTGAAGCACGACCGCAGCCGCATACGCGCCACGTTGTACCAGCGTCCCCACTGCATCGCGGCCTCCTCAGACGGTGCGAATCACCAGCCCCACGGCGCTGGAAAGCCGCTCCCACTGTTCCAGTTCCTTGGCCAGTTGGACGCGCCCGGCCCGCGTCAGCGTGTAGAACTTGGCCTCTCGTCCGGTCTCACTAGCCCGCCACTCCGCCTTCAACCATCCCTGCTGCTCCAGACGATGCAGCGCCGGGTAGAGCGCGCCCTGCGTCACTTGCAGCACATCTTTGGTGACTTGCTGAATGCGCTTGGCGATGGCCCAGCCGTGCATCGGCTCGAGCGCCAGGGTCTTGAGAATGAGGAGGTCCAGCGTGCCTTGAATGAGGTCGGACGGTTTACTCATGCGATACCTAATTGACTGACAGTATACACCCAAGTCAATTAGGCGTGTTCGCAATAAGTGATGGCGGCCTCGGCCAGGATCCCGGCCAGTTGGATTACCGATTCCAGTTCGACCCACTCCACGTCGGCATGCGCGCCGCCGCCGGTAGCGCCGCAGACCACGGTCTCGACACCGGCTTCCTGCAGGAGCGCCGCATCCATCCACGGAGTATCGCCGAAATGCGCCGGAGCCTTGCCGCGCACGTGCGCCACCGCTTGGTCGATAGCCTGCACGATGCGCGCGTCCGGCGCCACCTCGAAGGGATTGCGCACGAAAAAGGGCCGCACGCGGGCGCGAAACTCGGGATCTTCGGCGGACACCGCGTCCACGATCGATTGAATCTCGGCGACGGCCTGCTGCTCCGTCTCCCCCGGAATGGTGCGCCGCTCAATCTGCACTTTGCTCGACGCCGCGTACGTGCTGAGGCCCGACCCGCCGCTGATCATCGCCGCATGCAGCGAAGGCGGACCCACCAGCGGATGCGGAGTGCGTGCGCGCAGGTCGCGTTCCAGTATGCTGAGGCGGGCGAGGAACTGGCCCAGCTTCATGTTGGCGTCGATGCCCTGCTGAAACTTGCTGCCGTGCGCGGCGCGTCCGGTGACCTCGACGTCGATCCAAAGGTAGCCTTTGTGCGCCAGACAGACTTCGAGCGCGGTAGGCTCGGTGACAATCGCGCCGTCCACCTTTACGCGGCGGAGAAGGTCCGTGGTGCCCAGGCTGCCGTACTCCTCATCGGCCACGGCCGCCACCAACAGGTCGCCGCGAAGCCGCGTGCCCGAATCCACCAGCGCTTTCGCAGCGGCCATGCCGGCGGCCAGACTGCCCTTCATATCGTAGGCGCCGCGGCCGTAAATTTTGCCATCGCGGAGTGCACCCGAGAAAGGCTCCGCCATGCCCGCCACATCGACGGTGTCGCAATGAGCATTCAGCATCAGGCTGCGTCCGCCGCCCGCGCCGGCCAATCTTCCCAGGACGCTGGTCCGGCCGGGTTCGGGCTCGAAGATCTCGGCGGCGAGTCCAATGGAGGTGAACGAGCCGGCAATGAAGTCCGCGATCTCGCGCTCTCCCGGCGCGCCGGGCGCCAGCTTGGGATTGATGGAATTGATCTGCACCAGGCGGGTGAGTGTGGACCTCGTATATTCGGAATCGATCTTCATGGCTGGAGTCGCGTGTAATGAGGAATGGTACCCACCAACGGTACAACATAATTGCGAAATTGCGCCATCGCGCCGGTACGCCATTCGGCCGGTAGCAGGCGCTCTCCGGCGGCAGCTTTTTCGAGCGGCGCGAGGCCCGTGGACACCTGGTATTCCGCTCCCGGCGCGCGCTGTAGGGTTACCATCACGCCGCTGTGTCCCTCCGTTGCGGCGCGTACCGCGGCCGATCCGCAGAGACGAGCCTCGGCGCGGTCCAGACGCGGCTCCTCACTCCACCAACTCCGCCCCAGCAGTCCCGGCTTCTCGCCGCGCGCTTTCACTTTGAGCCGCTGCCCGGCGAGAGTCGCCAGGCGGTGCGCCAGATTCATGGCCAGTTTGCCTCGCGACCCGCCCCGCTCATCGGCGCCGAAGGCCTCACCCTTCTCGTCCAGTTGACCTTCGCAAATCGCCACGACGCAGCGGCCCAGACGCGTGAAGACGCGATCGATGTCGGCCAGCAGCCGGTCTAGCGGCAGACGCTCTTCCGGGAAATAGATCAGGTGCGGCGCATCGTCCTCTTCATGACGAGCCAGGCACGATGCGGCCACCAGCCATCCGGCGTTGCGGCCCAGCACTTCCACGAATTGCACCTGCCCCGGCAGCGCGCGATTGTCGGCGCCGATGTCGCGCACGGCACAGGCGAAGAACCGCGCGGTGGTGGCGTAGCCCGGTGTGTGGTCGGTCTCGAGCAGGTCGTTGTCGATGGTCTTCGGGATGCCGATCACCTGCAGCGCAGCGCCCGCCGCATGGCCAATCTGCGCGGCGGTTCCCATCGAGCCATTCCCCCCCGTGAGGAACAGGCAGTCGATCTCGCGCTTGCGGCAGACGGCCAGTAACTGCTCCATCACTGCGCCGTCCAACTCCATCCGCGATGTGCCCAGCGCCGACGAGGGCGAGTTCGCGATGGCCTGAATCGTCGCGTCAGGCTGCGCCTGCAGGTCGAAGAATTCCTCTTTCACCGCGCCTGCCATTCCGAACGCCGCGCCCCAAAGTCCGGTGATGCGCGGATGCCGCCGCGCCTCTTCCACCACGCCTGCCATGCTGGCATTGATCACCGGCGTCGGGCCGCCGCTATGTACCAGAAGTGCTCTCACTCTACGATCATCTCCTATGCCGGAGAGGGGCGAGGCCACGTCGCTTCGCCGTCTCGTGAAAAATAAGCCGCCGATCCACGCTGATAAACGCGGATAAGTCGGACATCGTTTTTCTTATCGGCGTTTATCGGCGTGGATCTGTGGCTCTTGAAATGGGGTTGTGAACGCCGGCGGCCCTGCTTTGCTAATTGATTTTGTAGTCGGCGGGGACTTCGAAGAGGGTGCGCGCGGGCTCGGCGCGGCTGATATTGGCGAGCCGGGTGGTGGTATCTCCGCTGCGCGGATCGCTGTGTTTGCTCAGGACGATGGTTTGCAGTTCCGGCGAATACCAGCGCTCCGACACGACTTGGATCGGCTGCTCGTTGCCCACCGACCCGGCGGGAATCGTCACCGTGGTGCGCGTGCCCTCGGCAACCACGCCCTCGATCGTCTGCTTCCCCAGCGCTTCGGTTTTCACATTCGCACCGGATGACATGCGGTCGGGGCGGTGGTCCTGTTTGGGCGGGCCTCCGGGACGCGGCGCACGCATACCGCCGAAAGTCCGCGTCGCGGTTTTATTCGTGGAATTCAGGGCGTAATTATTGCCCGCCACAGGATCGTTAATGAAGACGACTCTCGGCAGGCTGGTGTTGCCGGCGAGCGCGCCCAATCCGCTGAGCGACTGTTCGGTCCGCGTGCGGCCTTCACTATCCCGAAACACGCGCGACTCGGTGCTCTGGCGGATGTGATTGCCGTCTGCCAGGGCTTGGGTGCTTTCCGTGATCATGTCGGCCGAATAGGGAGCGTTCTTCACCACGCGGCCAGAGGGTCCGGCTTCGGCGCCGAGGAAACGGGCGCCCCTGCCGCGGCCCCCGGGCGGAGGATTCTGAGCATACACGCCCATTGCCAGGGCGAGCAGTCCAGCCATCATCGTGCGGATCGACATCTCTACTCCTTACGCGTCTTTACTCGTTTACGAAGCGGACGGCCCGGGCCAAGCCGTTAGAGCCCATTTTAATATCTGCCTCCACCAATTCGGAAGCCTGCTCCGCGCTCACGGTCAACCCCACGGCCAGCATCGCCGAACGGGGCACTTCCACGCGGACGACATTCACATTTTCGTCCGGGGCGATGGTCTCGGCGTTCGGCAGCGGGATGAAGCCGTCGCTATCGGCCAATTGATCGTCCACCGCCAGATCCACGGCGGCCGGCAATGCCGCCAGTTCCACACCATTCGGCGCTCTGTGACGAGGCTTTTCGGGCGGACGGTCGCGCACCAGGAGGAGGCCTATCGCCACCAGGACGGCAGCGGCGATTCCGGAGGCAAGCGGCATCCACACATGCCGCGCCGGTACCGTATTCCGGCGATGAGCCTGCGCGCGGAAGGCTGCCACCAAGCCGGCCTCGACGCGAGCGGGCGCCTGGACAGACCCCAGATCGGCCGACAGACGCCGCATCCCTTCGCGCAGCGTGCCTTGGCGCTGCCAGAGGCGGGCGCAATCCGCGCAATCCACGAGGTGCTCGGATTCGTCTCTCAGGAGTTGATTGGACAACTCCGGCATGCGGTCCCAAAATTCCTGGCAATTCATAGTTCACACCTGACCGGCTTCAAACGGGAAAGCGGCAAGCCCTGGCCGCGATCCTGATTCAACTTTTCCAACAGCAGCGCACGCGCGCGATGCAGCCGCGAACGTACCGTGCCGATGGGACAGCCGAGCGCCAACGCTGCCTCGGCATAATCGACTTCTTCCAAATCGCAAAGCACAACCACTTCCCGGTAACGGCGGGGCAGCGTGACCACGGCGCGCCGCAACGCCTCGATGCCTTCCCGGTGGGTCAACCCCGCGAGCGGATCGTCAATCACCGCCAGTTCCGGGGCGCCGCCTTCTTCCGATTCCGCTTCGAGTGTCACATCGAAACGGCCGCGCTCCAGTTGGCGCAGCACCAGTTTGCGAGCTATGCCGAAAAGATAGCCGGATACCGTGCCGCGCTCCGGATCGAAGCCGCATTCGTTGCGGAGCAGCGCCATAAATGCCTCTTGCGTGACATCCTCGGCCACCGTTGCGGACCCGCTCATGTGCAGGGCAAAGCGAAAAATCGGGGCTTGGCGGCGGCGATACAGCGTGACGAAGGCCTGTTCGTCGCCCTGACGCAGACGCACGAATAACTGGTGGTCCGCGTCTGGCTGCCTGAGCGTCATCGGTCTCTCACTGTTAATTCCGTTCCCCTGCACGTTGGTTCCATTTTCCAACAGTTGGAGGGTTTACCCCACAAGACTATCTTTGTCAAGCATAACAGCAAGCAATTTGGTACTTTACGCTTAGTACTCTCCGTTCTATGATCGTGGGATACATGGCTGGATTTGAGATGGCGCCAAGCAATCATTTAGACGAAATCAGTGCGCTACGGAGGCGAGTTTCCGAGCTCGAGGCCGACGTAGAGCGGCACAAACAAGCGCACGAAGATAGGTTCCGCAGGCTTGCGGATGCTGCACCTGTGATGATTTGGGCCGCCGGGCCTGACGCGCGGTGCAACTACTTCAACCGGGCCTGGCTGGAGTTCCGCGGCCGTGCACTGGAGGACGAACTCGGGAACGGCTGGACCACCGGACTGCACCCTGACGATCGGGACTTATGTATTGAAACATACGTCAAGTCATTTACCGCCCGTCAGCCATTCCGGACTCAATATCGGATTGAACGGGCAGACGGCCAGTATTCCTGGTTGGAGAATGCGGGCGTTCCCCGATATTACGATGATGGCGAGTTCGGCGGCTTCATGGGATCGGCCGTGGATGTCAGCGACCGCAAGCGTGGATTCTTCACGCCCGACGAGCAAAGCGTGCGCATGGTGTTCGCGTTGACCGAGCGGGAGCGCCAGGTACTGGTGCTGATCGCCGACGGCAAGTCCACCAAGGAAGCCGCCGCGCAACTGGGTATCAGCTATAAGACAGCCGATTCACATCGCAGCCGGATCCTGGAAAAACTGGGTGTCCACGAAACGGCCAGTATGGTGCGGTACGCTATACGCGCAGGGCTGATCGAAGCGTAACAGCACGAGGGGCGGGGCAGGCGCACCGGGATTCCATGACAGACTCGCTGATCCAGCAAGCCATCGAACTGGCTGTCGATAACGTGCGCCGCGGCGGTGGTCCATTCGGTGCGCTGGTGGTGAAGGACGGCATCGTCATCGCGACCGGGGCCAACCAGGTGACCCGCTTGAACGACCCGACGGCTCATGCGGAAGTAGTGGCCATCCGCGAGGCGTGCCGGGTGTTGGGCGATTTCCAACTCTCCGGTTGCGATCTGTACACGTCCTGCGAGCCCTGCCCCATGTGCCTGGGCGCGATTTATTGGGCGCGGCCCTCGCGGGTTTTCTTCGCGGCCACCCACGAAGACGCGGCAGCCGCCGGCTTCGACGACAGTTTCATCTATCAGCAGATCCAACGGCCCCACTCCGAGCGCAGTATTCCCATGATCCGTCTGGTGCTGGAAAATGCCGTGAAGCCCTTCGAGGATTGGGTGAATCGGCCCGACAAAGCCGCCTACTGAAGTGAAGTGGGGCAGGCTAGCCCGCCCCACAAAACTGCTACTTGTCTTTCTTTTCCGTCCGGTCGTTCTTCTTGTTCTGTCCCTTATGTTCGGCCGGAGGCCGCTCGTTGCGCTGCTGCGCTGCCGGACGTTCCACGTTTTGCTGCTGCGCCGCGGGACGCTCCACATTCTGGCGAACCGGCGGCTGGTTCACTTGCGCCGGAGGATTTGGTTGAACCTGCGGACGCTCCACGTTTTGCCGGACCGGCGGCTGATTCTGACGCACCGGCTGTTCGGAGTTCTGCTGCTGCGGCCTTACCTGCTGCTGCTGCTGCTCCGCCGGACGGGACGTCTGGGGACGATCGTTGCGTTGGACCTGCGGCCTCTGCTCTTGCGGACGCTGCTGTTGCTGCACCGGCGGCTGATAGATACCCGGCTGATTCTGGTTAGCCGCGGGACGGCCTCCATTTCCGAAGCTACGGCCTTCCGGAGAAACCTGGCGGACCATGGGTGCGCGCTGCGCCGGCGCACTCTGCCGGACATTGTTTTCCTGAGCGGCATCCAGGGGACGTCCACCATTGGCGCGGAGCACCTGCTCGCGCGCGGCAAAGGATACCGGCGGCGGAGGCGGAGCGTTGCGCACCGTCACCGTCCGCTCGGCGAAGCGGGCAGGCGGCGCGTGTACGCCCATGCCCCCGCGGACTACGATGCTTTCCCGAATCGGCGCCACTTGCGCGGTGCTGCCCACCACGCGGGCGCGCAGGATTTCGTCGTGCGACACAATCACGGCCGATGAGGCCACGGGACGAGCGTGGATGAAGGCGTCGTGCGACACCACCGTGACGCCGCCGTTGACGCCCTGATTCACGTAACGCACGTTGGCGACGTTGTAGTTATTGATCACCGTGACGTCCCGGACGTGCACGATATTCATATTGCGAACGTAGACATCGCTCACGTGGTAAGCCGGACGGTAAACTTCGCCCGGACCGAGCGGGAACCAGGCAGCCATGCCGCCTCCGCCCACACGGACGTTCACGCCAAACCCGCCGCCGCCCACGAAAGCCACCAGCGCCGGCGCGTAGACCGGCCGGACGCCCACCACCATGCGGCCGGGAATCCAGCCCCATCCGCCGCCGACATAAGCCCAGCGGCCATAGTGGAAGGGCGCGAAGCCCCAGGGAGCGTCGTCAATCCAGGTCCAACCCCACGGATCCACCCAAGCCCAATGACCGTTGTGGTACGGCGCCCATCCGGCCATCACCACGCGCGGTCTCCAGATCATGCCGTATTCGGGCACTTCGCTCCAGACGCCGTTATCGTCGAGGTCCTCGTAGCCCACCATATCGCGGGGCACGTAGCGCGACGAGATGGCGCCGCCTTCGCGGCGTTCGCGCGTCATGCACCACTGGTCGAAGCCATCGGGCGCCGGCGCAGCGCCGAGTTCCTGCTGCACATTGTCCATGCCGGTGAGGCGGGCGCTTTCGGAGGAGCGGACAGGGAAGGCCGCTCCGGCGCCCGTAACTTCGGCTTCCCCGGCGCGCACCGTGACGATGGAGACGTTGTTATCGCCATCGGCCGAGATGCGGTAATCGCCCGGCCGCAGCAGGGAGATGGAGACATTCGGAGTATCCACTTCGAAGCTCTCGTTTTCGCCGAGATAGCGAATGTGGACGTTCAGGCCGCCTTCGGTGAGGCTGAGTTGGGTGATGCGGTCGTCCAGATTGAGGATGGCCAGCGCCGTCCCGGAGTTCATGCGAACCGCGGTGGAACCAACGTGAAACTCGGTCTGCGCGCCGGCGTCGGCCCAGAGGTGGTCGCCCGTGGTGAGCGGGTAATTGATGGTGGCGGGTCCCCACTCTTCCACGCTGCCGGGCCGGAATGACACCTGCCCGTTTAGAAAATTCAAACGCGCCACGCGCGAGGGGGGATCCCCGGCCTGCTGTGCCATCGCCGCGCCGGCCAGCACTACCGCAAAGGCTGCAAGGTACCCGATTTTCCGAAGCATATTCGCTCCTCCGATCCTATCTGACACTTCTAACGTTAAGATTCTGCAACAGGTTACATTAAAATCCCGCAAGAATAAGCGGTCGAAATCCACCACCCGGTTGTATTCAGCCGCTGATATAACACTTTAGGAGGTTCGACGCCAAAATGCACGTCCGAAGCATGCATATGGCGGCCAATCGAAGGAATCCTAGCGCAGGAGTACGCAATCCGAGCCGTGATCGATAGGAAGCGTTGCCTCCGATTGGAATCCTCGCCGTTCCACTTTCGTCTCGCGCACCCGCATGCCATCCTGTGGAGATGCCATCCGGCGGATTGTGGCGCGATCGCGAGTTCCTCAAGTTGTGGACGGGTCAGGCCGTCTCGCAACTCGGGTCGCGCATCAGTGCGCAGGCGCTGCCTTTAGCCGCGGTGCTGGTGCTGGGGGCGACGCCGCTGCAAATGGGATTGCTGAATGGCGCGGGCGCGGCGGCCATCCTGGTGTTCGGCCTCTTCGCCGGCGCGTGGGCCGACCGCGTGCGGCGGAGGCCTATCCTGATCTTCACCGATCTGGGACGGGCGGTGGTGCTGGGCGCCGTTCCTCTGGCAGCCGCTCTGCATCGCCTGTCCATGGAACTGCTGTACGTCACCGCGGCGGTGAGCGGACTGCTCACGGTCTTCTTCGACGTCAGCTATCAGGCCTACGTACCGGGGCTGGTGAAGCGCGACAACATCCTCGAAGCCAATGCGAAACTGGCGCTCACCGAATCGATTTCCGACGTCGGCGGCCCCGGATTCGCCGGCATTCTGGTCCAATGGATTTCGGCGCCCATGGCGCTGCTCTTCGACGCCGTTTCGTTTCTGGTCTCGGCATTTTCCGTGTGGCGCATCCGGCGGCCCGAGCCGGAACCGGTCAAGGCGGAGCAAGGCCAGATGGGCCGGGAGATTGCCGAAGGACTGCGGACGTCGTGGAGCCATCCGATTCTGCGCGCGCTGACCCTGCGCGCGGCCACTGCCGGACTGTTCGCGGGAGTCATAGGCTCTTTGTACTTCCTATTCGCCATTCGGGAACTGCACCTGGACCCGGCGCTGCTCGGCCTGATCATTTCGCTGGGGGGCGCCAGCAATCTGTTCGGAGCGCTGATCTCCGAAAAACTGGTGCGTCGATTCGGCATCGGTGCGGTCCTGATCGGCAGCGCCTTCGCTTGCGGTGGGGCCTGTCTGATTCCTCCGCTGGC
Organism: Candidatus Sulfopaludibacter sp.; assembly: GCA_035551455.1. Taxonomy (GTDB): domain Bacteria; phylum Acidobacteriota; class Terriglobia; order Bryobacterales; family Bryobacteraceae; genus Sulfopaludibacter. The sequence goes on along the minus strand of DASZMZ010000143.1, from coordinate 8,164 downwards.
CCACGGTCCGGTCTGGATGTGCACCGCATTTCTGGCGGCCGGGCAGGCCTTCGATATGACTTGGCCCATCTACACCATCAACGAGCGGAGCTTGCGGCAGGCGGTGACTCCGGATCGGTTGCTCGGCCGCGTGAATTCGGCCGTGCATCTTCTGTTTTGGGGTGTCATGCCGGTGGGCGGGTTGGCCGGCGGAGTGCTCGCGGGAATCATCGGCTTGCGCGCCACCATGCTGGCCGGCGGCCTGGGTTTTCTGCTGTCGGCCGTATGGCTGGTGGCATCGCCGATACGCCGGCTGCGGACGTTGCCTGGGCAACCGCGATGATATATTGGTCCGCAGTGAGAGCCTGGAAACTGGCTGCAATCCTTCTGTTCGCGGTCGCCGCGTCGGCGCAAACCGACGAGTTCGCTCAATCGATTCGCCCGGTGCTGGCCGCCAACTGCGCGCCCTGTCACACCGCTAAAAACCGCGTCAATTTTCTGAAAGCCCGGACGATTCAGGATATCCAATCCGACCGCGGTCTCTGGCGCAACGTGTCGGCCCAGTTGCGCAATCGCACCATGCCGCCGGTGGAGACCAAACTCACCGAAGAAGACCGCCTGCGCGTCGCCACCTGGATCGATCGCCGTCTTCGTCAGACCGCCTGCGCGGTGGGTGACTATGCCGGAGCGGTGGCTCTCCGCCGCCTGAACCGGCGCGAATATCACAACACCATCCGCGACCTGCTGGGCGTCGACTTCAATGTGTCCGACCTCTTTCCCGCCGATGGCTCAGGCGGCGCAGGCTTCGATACCAATGGCGAGACTCTCTATGTTCCGCCGGTCCTGATGGAGCGCTACCTGGAAGCCGCGCAACAAATTCTGGATCGCGTGATTGTCACGCCGGATCTCATGAAGACGTACCCGGCCGCTCCCGCCATGGTCTCGATCTACACGGATGCCGATTACGATATTCGCGTCGTGGTGGAGCCCAAGGCCGGCATGGGGACTCTGCTGCTGAAGGTGGACGACGGGACGCCGGTCACCATGAATCTGCAGCAACCGCGAGCCCGCGCCGGACGCGGCCCCGAAGGTCCGCCGACGATGAATGCGCGCATCCGCCTGGCTCGTGGCTTGCGCATGCTGTCGCTGGTGACGCAGGGTTCGGCGGTCCCGTTCAGCGCCATTACGGTGCAGCAGCGACCCACCGTTTCGTCGCCGGAAAAACTGACGCTGCACTATCGCTTGCTGGGCGCCGACCCCGGCGTTGAGCCTTCGCAGCCGCGCAAAGCCGCCCAACAGATTCTCCGCCGCGTGCTCCGCCAGGCGTATCGCAGGCCCGTGGAAGCGGCCGATATCGCGCCCCTGATGACGCTCTACGACCGTGCGGCACAGCGAGGCGATCCGTTTGAAGAGCGCATGAAACTGGCGCTGAAAGCCGTGCTGGTCAGTCCCGATTTCCTGTTCAAGCTGGAGCAGCGCAACCAGAAGCCCGGAATCTATCCGGTGGGCCAGTATGAGATGGCGTCGCGCCTCTCCTACTTCCTCTGGTCCACCATGCCCGACGCGGAACTGGACACGCTGGCCGCGCAGGGTAAGCTGCAAGACACTCAGGTGCTGGCCGCGCAGGTGGAGCGCATGCTGGACGATCCCCGCTCCAGCGCCTTCGCCGCCACGTTCATTGGACAGTGGTTGGGCACTCAGGATCTGGGCGGCCGCGTCGCGCCCATGCTCACCGAGATTCAGACCTTCTACAATCCGGCCGTTGCCGCCGATCTGCGCGCCGAACCGATCCTGATCTTCCAGCGCATCCTGGGCGAGAACCGCAGCCTGCTGGAGTTGCTGAACGGCAATTACACGTACCTCACCGAGCGGCTGGTGAAGTTCTATCAATTGGAAAATCAGTTCCCGGATCTTCACGGCAACGAGCCACGCCTGGTCCAGTGGCCCGATGCGCGCCGTGCCGGCGTCATGACTTCGGGAGCGGTGCTGGCCATGACGTCGCACTACAATCAGAGCAGTCCGGTACTGCGCGGCGCCTGGGTATTGGATACGCTGCTGGGCACGCCTGTCCCGCCGCCCCCGCCGAATGTGCCGCCGCTGGTCACGGGCAAAAAGCAGGCTGTCCACATGCGCGAGAAGACGCTGGAGCATCGCAACAATCCGGCCTGCGCGGCCTGTCACAAACTCATGGATCCAATCGGCTTCGCGTTGGAGAATTTCGATTGGACCGGTCGCTGGCGCGACAAGGAATCGGACGGCGCTCCGATCGATGCCACCGGCGCGCTGGCGTCGGGCGAAACCTTCAACGGTCCCGCGGAACTGCGCCAGGTGCTGCTCGGCAAGAAGGACGATTTTCTGCGCCACATCACCGGGAAAGTGTTGGGCTACGCGCTGGGCCGCAATCTCCAGGATGGCGATAGCTGTACCGTCCAGCACCTGGTGGACGCTCTCCAATCGGATCATTACCGGGCGCGCACGCTGCTTCGCGAGATCGTGCTCAGCACGCCTTTCCGGAACAGCCAGGGAGGAAAGGTTACCATGGAAGCAACGCCGCCCCCGCCTCCCAAGCGGACCGTGCCGATGGTGGTGAAGTAAGGAGGGACCGGATGGCTTCGAAGCGAATTTCTCGCAGAACGGTATTGCGCGGCGCCGGTGCGGCGCTGGCCCTGCCGTGGCTGGAAACCATGGCGCATGCCGCGGCGGACGCCGCCCCGCTCACCCTCTCCGAACCCCCTCTGCGCACGGTCTTCATGTACATGCCCAATGGCGTGGTGCCGGAACATTGGACCCCGCCCGGCAATGGTGAAGATTACGAACTCACTCCCATTCTCAAGCCGCTGGAGAGTCTCAAGAGCGACTTCCTGCTGCTGGAAAATCTCTGGAATGCCAAAACCGTGGGCCGCAACGGCCACTGGCCCAAAGTGCCGGCCTGGTTGTCCGGCGGCTATGTGGAGCGCACCTCGGGAGACGACCTGGATTCCGGCGGGACGTCGGTGGATCAGTTCGCGGCGCAGCGCATCGGCGACCGCACCATGCTGCCCAGTATCGAACTCGGACTGGAAGCCACCCGGACCGGCATCGATACGGCCGGCGGCGGTTTTGCGCGCATGTACGGCTCGTTCATTTCCTGGCGCGATCCGCACACGCCCGTGCCCAAGGAGATCATTCCGCAACTGGCCTTCGATCGATTGTTCCGCTCGAACAAAGCGCCCGTGGTCTCCAGTTTGAATCCCGACGATCCGGCGCTGGTGAATGCGCTCCAGCGTGACGATGCCAGCGTGCTGGACCTGGTGCGCGATCAGGCCAGTTCGCTTCGAAAGACGGGTAGTTCCAACGACCGCGTGCGGCTGGACGAATATTTCGAATCGGTCCGCAGTGTGGAACAGCGCCTGGAAGCGGCGCTGCGTCCGCAGAAGCGATGGATCAATCAGGGAAAGTTTCCCCTGGAGCGGCCCGGTCCCGGCATACCGGCGTCGCGGCCCGAGCATCTGCGGCTGATGATGGACATCCTGCTGCTGGCCCTGTGGAGCGACACCACGCGCATCAGCGCATTCATGGTCGCCGACGCGCAGACGAATACCGATTTCTCATTTCTGCCGGACGTCAAAGGCGGCATGCACACGCTCTCGCACCATGCCGAGGAAGCCGAACGCAAGCGCCAATACGAGGCCTGCGTGACGTGGCATGTCGAGCAAGTGGCCTACTTTCTGAAGAGGTTGAAGAGCCTCGACGAAGGCGGCACGTCGCTGCTGGACAACTCCATGGTGATGTTCGGCTGCGGCATCAAGTGCGGCAATCTGCATCTGGAACACAATCTGCCAATCGCCCTCGCAGGTCGCGGCAAGGGCACATTGAAGCCCGGACGCCGCCTCCGCTTCGCACCGGAGACCCCGCTCTGCAATCTCTATTTGTCCCTGCTCGATCGCATGGGCATCCAAGAAAAAACCTTCGGCGACAGCACCGGACGCCTGCCGAATCTGGGATAGTAAATCCCGCCCCCGGTTCCTCCGTGCTTGCTCCGTGTCCTCCGTGCCTCCGTGGTGAACCTCAGTCCCGTCTCCTAAAAAATCATCAACTCTTTCTTCGCTTCGATCTTCTTCGCGTCCACTCCCGGCACTTTCAACAGATCGCTCCATTGCGTGAACTTGCCGTTCGCCTGCCGGTACGCAACCACCGCCTCGCCTTCGTGTACGGTGAGGCCGAGCACCGATTTCAACTCCACCATGGGCGCCGTATTCACCCAGACCTTGGAGTCCTTGCCGAAGTTCGAAACCAGATACTGTACCAGAGTTTCGCTCTCCTGATCCGTCGCCTTCGCGCCCCGGTCCACCATGTCGTTGACCTTGTCCCACCAGTCGTCTTTACTGATTCGCAGGCCGCGCATCCGGTCCACCGAGTGGCAATCCACGCAGACCTTCCCCACCACTTCCTTGCCCGGACCATCCGGCAGCAGGGAAGCCCCGCCATCGTCCGCAAGACCATACGCCGCCGCGGCGGCCACCAGAATCAGCCAAAAGCGCTTCATAGATATCCATTATGCCCGCTCTTACAGCCGCGGAATGGCGCACCCGATCGATTTTGTAAAAGGATGCGGCACCGCCTTCCCGGCCAGCACCGCGTCCAACGCCTCGCGCAGGTCCAACGCCGTGGCGCGCGCCCGCTGTACGCCGAAATCCACCGCGCGATTGTCTATTCGCCCCAGGTACAGGACTTTTCCCTCCGGCGAAAGTACGGCCGCCTGCGGAGTGATGGTTGCCCCCGTCAGCTTCACCAATTCCTGTCGCGGATCCAGCAATAACGGGAAACTGTATCGATACTCACGAGCGTACCGGACCACTTCAGCCTCCGCCGTCCGAGGCTCGGCCTGCACCGCGTACATCGCCACTCCACGCGACGCGTATTCGGTGTGCAGCCGGTTCATCTCGGGCACATAGCTGTTGGCAATCGGACAGTCCGTGGTTACAAAGAAAATCACCACCGCTTTGTGCCCGGCCCATTCACTGCTTGCGTGGACCCCGCCCTGCGTGTCGCGCAACTGGAATACCGGCGGAGCGCACCAGACTTGCCCGCAGCAGAGCATTGCCATTAGAGCCACTGTTCGGAGCATCCTGTTAATATCATAGCGAGCCCGAAACCAGGGCTCTTTCCGCTGCGTCCGAAAAACAGTAACGTCCCCGGTATCCCTATGTCTGTAGTCCGCCGTCTTGCAATTCCCGTCTCCGCGCTTGTTCTGTCCGCCATGGCCATGCAAGCGCAGACCAGCCGCCTCGCCGGTCCCATCGATTCCCGCCGCTCGGTGCTCTTGCGAGGACACGTCCATCCGCAAGCCAGCGCGGCCAACGACCGCGGCGCTGTAGCAAGCTCCTTCCCCGTCCCCGGCATCACCGTCATGCTCAAGCCGTCCGCGAGCCAAAACGCGGCGCTGCAACAGTTGCTCGCCGAACAGCAGGACCCGGCATCGCCCCGCTATCACCAGTGGCTTACCCCCGAACAGTACGCCGATGCGTACGGCGTCAGTGCGGACGACATCAGCCGCATTACCGCCTGGCTGGAGTCGCAGGGCTTCACCGTCGACAACGTCGCCCGCAGCCGCCTGTCGATCACGTTCAGCGGCACGGCGGACCAGGTGGCTAACGCCTTCCACACGCAGATCCACCGCTATCAGGTGAACGGCCGGATGCACTACGCCAACGCTACCGAGCCTTCCGTTCCCGCCGCCCTCTCCGGAATGATTTCCAGCCTCCGCGGCCTCAACGATTTCCGCCTGAAGCCGCGCCTGAAGGCCCCCGCGCATCCCGACATGAACACCACCGGCGGCGCCCACCATCTGGCGCCTGACGATATCGCCACCATTTACAACATCGCGCCGCTCTATTCCGCCGGCGTCGATGGCACCGGCCAAACCATCGCCGTTGTCGGGCAGACCAACGTCAACCTCACCGACATCCAGCAATTTCGTACTCGCTTCAATCTCTCGACGCCGAACTTCAAGAAGGTGCTGGTGCCCGGCCGCCCCAATCCCGGCATCGTCGATGGCGACGTGCAGGAGGCCGACCTCGATATCGAATGGTCCGGCGCCATCGCCCGCAACGCCCAGATCGTTTACGTCTACTCCGACGACGTCATTCAATCGCTCATGTACGCCATCGATTCCAACGTGGCCCCCGTTCTGAGCATGAGCTACGGCGGCTGTGAACCGGCGGACCTGTCCGATCTGCCTTCCTTCCAGCAGTTGGCCCAGCAGGGTAACGCGCAGGGCATCACCTGGATCACCGCCGCCGGCGACAGCGGAGCCGCCGATTGTGAAGATTCCGGAGCCACCATCGCGCAGGATGGCTTCGCCGCCGACATGCCCGGCGTCATTCCCGAAGTCACCTCCATGGGCGGCACTACGCTCAGCGATTCCGGCGGCTCCTATTGGGCCGCCTCCAATACCGCCAATGGCGCGTCGGCCCTCAGCTATATTCCGGAGACCGTTTGGAACGATACCCCGCTCGGCTTCGGCCTCGCCTCCACCGGCGGCGGCGCCAGTATCTTCTTTCCCCAACCCATCTGGCAAATCGGCGCAGGCGTGCCCAACGACGGGTACCGCCATGTGCCCGACCTGTCCTTGAGCGCCTCGGCCGAGCACGATGGGTACTTCGTTTACACCGGCGGCAGCAGCGCCTATTTCGGCGGAACCTCCGTGGCCGCGCCCACCATGGCGGGCATCGTCGCGCTCCTCAACCAGTACCTGGCTTCCACCGGTGTGCAGCCGCGCACCGGACTCGGCAACATCAATCCCCAGCTCTACCGGCTGGCCCAAACCACCACCGGCATCTTCCACGACATCACCACCGGCAATAACAACGTGCCGTGCGTGGCCGGGTCGCCCAACTGCGTCGGCGGCACCTTCGGCAATGCCGCGGGACCGGGCTACGATTCGGCCACCGGTCTGGGCTCGGTGGATGCCTTCAATCTGGTTCACGGCTGGAGCACCAAGCCGCTCGCCAATTCCGCCGTCCTGGTTTCGCTGGACCAGAATCCCGTGTTTCAACAGCCTGCCGACGTCAGCGGCAATGGCTGGCGCTTCGTCCTCACGCTCACCGAGGAAGGCGGCATCCCCACAACGCTCACCGGTCTTTCCATCGACGGCGCGGATTTTACCGCGCGCATCCCGGCGCTCTTCGGCGGCGCCACCCTGGCGGCGAACGCGGCCCGCTCCGCCAACATCGGCCTGAGCAATGTGGCCGCCCCCAAGAACGTTGCCATTGTCGTGAGCGGCGTGGATGCCAGCGGCGCCACCTGGACCCAGCAGCTCTCCATTCCCTTCGCCGGTCCGCAGATTCCAATCACGATTGCCGGAATCAGCAATGCCGCCTCGGGCCAACAGGTCTTCGCGCCCGGCATGATCATGAGCATCTACGGAACCCAGTTGGGCAATTTCGTGCAGCCCTTCGGCACCGTGCCCCTGCCGCAGTATCTGGCCGGCTTCGAAGCCTGGGTGAACGGCGTTCCGGCACCTCTGTACTACGTTTCCCCCAATCAGGTGAATATCCAGATTCCCTACGAAACGCAACCCGGCAAGGCCACGCTCACAGTCGGCAATCCGTACAATAACGTCGACTCCTTCTTCCAGGTCAATGCGGCGGCCCCGGGCATCTTCACGGCGGCCGATGGCAGCCTGGTGCCCTTCTCAACGGCCACGCGCGGCCAGACCATCACGCTCTATCTGACCGGCGATGGCCAGGTGTCGCCGTCGCTCTCCACCGGCTCCGCGCCATCCGCCAATACGCCCCTCACTCGCCTGCCCAAGCCGCAGCAGGCGGCCTCGATCACCGTAGGTGGCGTGGCGGCCCCAATCACTTTCATCGGCATTCCGCCCGGCTACGTCGGAGTCACGCAGGTGAACTTCACCATACCGGCTGGTACACCTTCGGGTGTCCAGGCCGTCATCGTGACCATCGGCTCCGCCTCCAGCAGTCAGGCCAAGTTGACCGTGCAATAGCGGAGCCGCGACCACAAGGGAGCGCACATTAACCGTGCAATAGCCGAGCCGCGACCATAAGAAGCTGTGAAAAATTCCAAGTTTTCCCGCCAAGACATTTTACCTTCGAAATGTTTTGGCGGAAAATAGGTTCATGGATCCCATCCAGGAAACCTTGCTGGAAATCCCGGAGCAACCGGCGCCTGCTACAGCGGAGAA
>DASZMZ010000142.1:0-95237 GCA_035551455.1 Candidatus Sulfopaludibacter sp. | reverse complement strand
CCAAGGCGGGAGGCAAGATGGCCTTCGAGGTCGCTTCCGTCAAGCCGAGCAAGGGAGAGTTTGTGCCCTCCAACGTGTCGCTCACTCCGTGGGATGACTACGGCGCGACGAACGGCCGCCTCAGAGCGGACGCCACGCTCTCGGAGTACATCCAATTCGCCTATAAGCTCTGGCCGAATGACCTGCAGGGCCGGGAGTTTTCCCGTCTGCCGAAATGGATCACTTCCGATCGCTACAGCATTGATGCGCGGGCAGCAACAGGCAATCCGACTAAGGACCAGATGCGTCTCATGGTGCAGTCCTTGCTCGCCGACCGCTTCCAGTTGGCGGCCCATTTCGAGGCCCAGGAAGTTCCCGTGTTCGAACTGAGGCTTGCAAAGGAAGGTCAGCCGGGGCAGAACCTCATTTCCCATGCCAACGGCCCACCTTGTGACAAACCCGGAAACTCGCCAGGCGACGGCCTCCCCGGTTTTCCGGGTGATTGCCATTCGCTCTCGGCAATCGACAGGCCTGGCAGCCCGCCGCATGTGCTGGTAGGCTCCCGCGACGTACCCATGGACGCGCTGGCGGGCGGGCTGTCCATCTTGGGGCTCGGGCGACCGGTGATCGACAAAACGGGGCTGCAGGGAAGCTTCGATTTCACACTGGAATGGGCGCGTGAACCGAAGGCGTCCGCGGCATCCGACTCGCCGGAGCCATCTGCCCCGGTGGGCCCGACGCCGATCCAAGCTCTGCGCGACCAGCTTGGTTTAAAGCTGGAAGCGACGAAAGCCTCGCTACCGATCCTGGTGATCGACAGGGTTGAGAGGCCGTCGGAGAACTAGCCAAGGGCTCCGCCCTTGAAATCCCGCCGGATTTGGGAGTCAAAAGCCAGAAGTGCGACGACGGAGAGAAAGAGCGGGACTAGGGTGAAGGTGGCGGCGTCATGGGCGGGGACGCCGTAGAGGAAGCTGGTGAACAGCCTGGCAAAGCCCCATGCGGCCGCGAGGCCGGGGATCAAAGCGACGAGGGCGAGGGTCATTCCCTGGCGGATGATGAGGCGCTGCACCTCGCCGGCTCTGGCGCCGATTGCCAGGCGGATGCCGATTTCGCGAGTGCGGCGGCTGACCCAGTAGCTGATCACACCGTACAGTCCGACTGCGGCCAGCCGGACACTTACAACAAGCAGCCGATCTGCTACGTCGCGCTCGCGTCGCAGAAGAACTACTGCTCGCTTTACCTGATGGGTGCGTTTTGGAGTGCGAGTCAGTTGGCGCAACTGAAGGCGGCGTTCCGGGCGGCGGGGAAGAAGCTGGACATGGGGAAGTGTTGCGTCCATTTCAAGTCGCCGGAGGATTTGCCGCTCGGAGCGATTGGCGAGCTGATTTCGGCGATTTCGAGTGAGAAGTGGATTGAGATGTACGAACAATCGCGCTTGAAGACCAAGGCGGGGCATCGGCGAGCAAGCGCGTGGACTAGGCGAGACCACGTTTCTATTCGGGCTTCCAGTTTACTCAAACCCGCTGACGATCCCTCGCCCTGAGCGCCAATGCTCGTTCAGAACCCATTTGAAATCGGCTTCGAACCCCACGCCCAAGGTCGGCCCTTCGCGAAACTCCTTGGGACAGGGCCCACTGCGGGTAATAAAGTATCCGAAGTATGGCGATTCGCTGACGACAGAGATGCTGTCACCAGCCGTTCCCATTTCACCAACGAAAAAGAACCAACCGCCATAGTGGTGTAGTCCGTTCGCCAAGGGGCCATCCGCGACGGCCTCCGCTTCCTTATTTCGGTCAATGCCAAGCTGCTGGAGTAGTTCTCTAAACGCCGACGGATAGACTTCGTCTCGTTGGGCCAATAGATTCCTACAGCCGACGCAGCCACAATCTTCCGCCCAGCCGGCTCTCAAACTCGCGTAGATCGCGGCAGTTGCTTCGGGATCGTAGCGGAACGTTTGGTCGTCGATTGTCATTTCCGTCATCGGCATCTTTTCATTGTGAGGCAGCAGCAAGTGTCCCGGATACTGGCAGATGCGCTCAACCCACCGGTAGGCGCCCAGCGTTTATCAATCCCGCGGCTCACGCGCCCAGAGCGGTCTATGGGAGAGATTCGCCGCGCTCTAACTCTTAAAGTGGGCCAGCCGCTTTCCCCTGCCAACAACGCTGGGCAGAGCTCGGTTCGCGGAGTCGACGAACCGCCGGCGGATGCTGGAGGATCAAGCCCACCGTGTCAAGCGTGAGTTGGCCAAGGAAGACTGGCCCGACATGAACGCGTATGCGAATGCGAAAACGGAGTGCGTTGGTAAGAGCATGCACTACCTCGGCTGGCCCCGTCGAAGACTCCACAGTCCGCGCGCGGAGAGGATCAAGGTGAGGCCCCCGAGCCCGCCGAGCGCCCAGAGTGTCCAGACGAAGAAGAAGCCTCCGGTGGACTTGGCGATCTCGCCGTAGTGTGCCCCTCTCATGTGGAGGACGGGCATGGCTGACGCGAACAGGCCAACGAACAGCATGATGACGTGCCCAGATCGCCGTTCGCCGAGCACAAGCGTCCCGTACAGAAAGAGTGCCAGGATGAGCAGCGCCAGGTTTGCGGGCTCGGCCTTCGATATTCCACGGACGATGTCGTCCGCAATGTGAAGCGTCAACAAGAGGATCGAGAACAGAGACGAGATGGTCAATATAACGCTGTGTTTCAATTGATCTTCCTCCTTAAGGCGATCAAAAAGCCGCCGGTTGCCCCAATGCTCACCGTGCCTGGCGCCAACGTGTCCCCGGGTTCTTCAGGTAATGCCGGTAGACGTATCCCCAAGGGATAACCAGGGTGAAGATTACGGGGCCCAACGCGATCATTTTGAAATCCTCTTTGAATACCGGCGTGTTCACGCCCGCCATCCATTGCGGTAGTCCGTAGTCGACGAGCCAGATGGTCTTCCACGCCAGCTCGAAGAGCAGGATCGGAAGCATCTGCAGCGGGTAGCGAAGCCCGAAACAGGCAAGCAGCCACATTCCGGCGAGCATGCTCGGGATTACCCCGCGCGCCGTCGGCTCGTGGCCTATCAACTGCGGCAGAAACGCGATGCCGCCGCCGATGGCCAACACCAGGTACATCGCACGCAGCACGTAGAGCCGCGCGAGAGAAACGTGGCTCTCGACGGAGGCCGGAGCGGCCAGTGAAACGGTGGTAGAAGTCGAATTCATTGCAAGTCTCCATTCTCAGCAAGCGGCGCGGACGAGTGGTTCTCCGGCGCGCCGGAATCGGGTTGAAATTCGAGCAGGTCGCCCGGTTGGCAGCCGAGCACGCCGCAGATTGCCTCGAGCGTAGAGAAGCGGACGGCCCGCGCCTTGCCGGTTTTCAGGATCGACAGGTTGGCGAGGGTGATGTCGATGCGCTCGGCGAGTTCCGTCAGGGTCATGCGCCGCGCGTGCAGCAGGTCATCGAGTTTCACGACAATGGCCATCAGACGGTGCCTTCAAGATCCTCCCGCATGCGCGTCCCTTCCAGGAACACCTGCGCGAGTACGAACAGCATGAGGATCGCGAGCCAGCCGGTGATGTGGATATTGCTATTGATGTGCAACGGCACTTCTTTGCTTGAGACCGCGGACGCAATCGCGACGACGCAGATGTGCAGCACCTCGAGGCCGACCATCGCCCAGGCGATGGTCCGCAGCCGCCTGGCATTGTCCGCGGTGAATGCCTCACCTGTGCGCACCGATTCGACAATCCTCAGCAGCCGGCTGAACACAACGTAGGTAATGGGTGTTCCTGCGATGCCGATCACCATGATGGCCCGCATCCCTGCGACCATGCCTTCGTGACCGGCGACCGGGCCGACGCCGAACGCTCGCCAGGTCCAATCCTCGGCCTGGAAGCTCATCGCCAGCATCCCGAAGATCAGCGAACCGAAAATCCAATTGAGAACGATCAGGATACGCAAGGTGACCCGGGTCGCGAACGACGCAGTGGGATGTTTCATGGTGGGCTCCAGACGAGTCATTTATTGATAAACAATAACCTATTTATCGTTTATCAGCAAGTTTTTATTTGCTGGCGCCTTCAAAATGCAGCGAAACCGCCGCAAGCGCGTTGGTCCGCAGTACATCCCAGCATCGTGTCCCTGCCCGCGCTTGCTGCTAACCCTGGGCGCACGGTGGCAGACGTGACGCCGGCTGATGGCCGCGTCCTAAACGGGGAATTGCTGCGCAGCGGTACCGGCTATTCGTGACGGAGGGCAGTGCTGGGGTCGACTTTAGCGGCGCGGCGGGAGGGAATCCAGCAGGCCAGGAGTGCGACGACTGCGAGAAAGAGCGGGACCAGAGTGAAGGTGGCGGCGTCATGGGCGGGGACGCCGTAGAGGAAGCTGGTGAACAGCCTGGCAAAGCCCCATGCGGCCGCGAGGCCGGGGATCAACGCGACGAGGGCGAGGGTCATTCCCTGGCGGATGATGAGGCGCTGCACCTCGCCGGCTCTGGCGCCGATGGCCAGGCGGATGCCGATTTCGCGAGTGCGGCGGCTGACCCAGTAACTGATCACACCGTACAGTCCGACCGCGGCGAGCGAGAGCCCGAGCGAGCCGAAGATGCCGAACAGCGTTCCTGCGAGTCGCGGGAGAAACAGCGCGTCGGTGAGGTGCTCCTCCATGGTGGCGACGTTAAAGATGGCGAGCGAGCGGTCCAGGGCGTGGATCTCCGCACCGGCGGCGCTGGCAAGCGGGCCGGGATCGCCGGCGTAGTGGACCAGGAGCGTGTAGCCCGACATGGATGGATCGGCGGCGGAGTCCTGGGCGAGCGACCGGTAGAGAATGGGCCGGGGATCCTCACCCAAGGTGCGGGATTTGGTGTTCTTCACGACGCCGATGATTTCGTAGAGGCGGTTGCCGTCGCGGACGTGCCGGCCGAGCGGGTTCGTGTTTTCGAAGAAGCGCTGCGCGAACAATTCGTTGACGACGGCGGTCCTGGGCGAGGTTGCGCTGTCGCTCTCGAATTCGCGGCCGGCGAGGAGCGGGATGGCCATGGTGTCGAAGTAACCGGGGGTCGCCATATAGAGATCGACGATTGCGGTTCCTGACGGAGCCGGCTTGCCTTCCACTTGGAAGCCGTCACTGCGATGACCGCCGGAGAGCGGCACGGCGTCGGTCCATGCGGCCGAGATCACGCCGGGAAGGTGGGCCACGCGCTGGCGCACACTGTCGAACAGTTGCGTGGAGCGCTGGGCGCTGTAGCCATGGAGCCGCGGATCGATGGACATCAGGAGAACGGCCTTCGAACGGAAGCCGATATCGATGCGGGAGGCGTTGCCGAGGCTGCGCAAGAAGAGTCCCGTGGCGCTGAGCAGAACCAGCGACATCGCGATTTGGGAGATCACCAGGAGATTCCTCAAACTGAACAGGCGGCCGGCGCGCGCGAGTGGCTCCTCGCCTTTGAGGGTGCTGGCGATGACGGGACGCGCCACCGACCAGGCCGGCGCCAGGCCGAACAGAATGCCCGCTCCGACGCACAGCACGAAGGCATAGAGCAGGACCGTGGAATTGACACTGACTGTGAGATCGAGAGGCACGGGGGCGGCCAGACGGAACGCGGCGAGGGCTTTGGTGGCCCATAACGAGAGCGCGACACCGAACACGCCGCCCGCCAGTGAGAGCAGGAGGCTTTCGGTGAGCATCTGGCGCAGCAGGTGGCCGTGGGTGGCGCCCAAGGCGAGGCGCACGGCCATCTCGCGCCGGCGTCCGGTGGCTTGAGCCAGCGAGAGGTTTGCGACGTTGGCGCAGGCGATGCACAGAACCAGGAGCGCCACGGCGGACAGGGCGGCGAAGAACATCATTATGGTGGATCGATCGCGCGGCGGGAGCGAACCGGCCGTCTCCATGCGGAAGCCACTGTCTCTATCCGCGGCGGGTATGGAATCGGGGAAGGTCTTGGCGAAACGCTGGCCGAGAACCTGGAGTTCGGCGGCGGCTTGAGGCGGCGTTACACCGGGAGCGAGACGGCCAGCCACGGCGAGCCAGTGGTAATTCCGAGACGTGCGATTCGCGGTGTTCGGCTGCAAGTGATCGATGTTGTCCAGAGGCACCCAGAACTGCGCATCGAGGATAATATCCAGGCCGCGGAAACCGGATGGCGCGACGCCGACGACGGTATAGGGCCGGCCGGACAGGCGGACGGACTTACCGGCAATGGCGGGATCGGCGCCAAACCGGCGCTGCCACAAACGATGACTGAGCACGACCGCCGGTAGATGCTCTTCCTCGGGCGTGAAGCCGCGGCCGACGGCCATGGCGAGTTGCGCGACGGTGAAGAAATTCGCGGTGACGGCCTGGCCCCAGACGCGTTCCGGCTCACCGGCGCCGTCGATGGAGGCGGGTAGCAAATCGAAGTATGCCGTCACGCCGGAGAAGGATTTCGCCTGGTCGCGCACATCCGTGTAAAGCGGCCAACTGAAGTTACCGCAGCAGGAGGCTCCGGCTTGGGTGGTGTGTAGGGCCATCAGTCTGGCGGGGTCTCCGACGGACGGATGGCGTAAGACGAAGCGGCTGACGACGGAGAAGATGGTGGCGTTGGCACCGATGCCGACGGCGAGCATGAGAATGGTCAGCAGGGCAAAGAGGGGGGCTTTCCGCAGGCTGCGCAAGGCGTAACTTACGTTGCGCACGGTCGAGGCGAGCGCAGCCCCGGCTCGGGAATCGCGGACCTCCTCCTTGACGCTTTCAGGATGGCCAAAGTTGATTCGGGCCAAGCGGCGGGCTTCCTGCTCGGGGAGTCCGCGCTCGATGTAGCGGTCGACCATGGTTCGGTAGAACTCCTGGACCTCCTGGTCGAGTTCGGTTTCGACGGCATCGCGGTGAAACAGGAGGTCGAGAATTGTACGGACACGGCGGAGGAAGGCCATTTAGCTCTCCTCGGCGAGGGCGCGGTTCATGGCGGTGAAGACATTTTTCCAGTTGCGCTTCTCCGCGGCCAGTTGAGAGCGTCCGGAGGGGGTCAGGGTGTAGGCTTTGACGCGGCGTTTCGTTTCCGATTCCGTCCATTCTCCTTTGATCCAACCGTTAGCGGTAAGGCGGTGGAGCGCGGGGAAGAGCGAACCGGGGCCGACGAGAAAGACGCCGCGAGTGACCTGTTCGATGCGGTCGGCAATGGCGACGCCGTGTAGGGGGCTGAGTTCCAGGGTTCTGAGGATGAGGAGATCGAGCGTACCGGGGAGGATGTCGGTTGGTTTGGCCACGAGGGAATGATATCGACTGTCGATATCGTTTGTCAATGTGTGGTTTGGGATTCTTGGGCGGACAGGTTGCTACGTACTCCTTCGACCATCACCCTTGTTATGGCGCCGCGAACGCCTAGAATGAAGAGAGGAGACGGTCATGGAGGTAACGCTGCCGGCGGATTTAGCAAGACAGGTCGAGCAGGAACTCGCCATGGGCCACTACCGGAGCCGCGATGAGCTGATGGAACAGGCGGTCCGGCGCTTCTTCGACGAGCGCCAGCGTGGCCAGCAGCGGCTTGATGCTCTCCGCAGAATCGGTCAAGCGGTTGATGAAGCCGGCCTGTACGAGCGAGTGCTGAACCCCGACCGACAATGACGGGCGCAGCGCTGTCCGTTGCGAGGCCGAACATCCAAATGGTCACTAAAGCTCGCGTAATGGTCGCAGTTGGGCTCCTCTGTTCGGTTGCAACCTGGTCCGCAGCGCAGGCGCCGAGTCACCGCAGCGTATACTTGCTTGCGGGCGAAAACGAGAAGTGGTGCGCCTTTCGGACCGAGGAGTTGTGGACCACCTCGAAGGCGGCATTGAAAAGTGCTCCGTTGGTCGCGAGGATCGACTATACAAATAGGCGCGTGGCGTCCGTTTTCCTCACCACGGTGGATGACACGGGCGATTGGACCATATACGACAAGTATGTCATCGGCAAGAATGCGCAACTCAGCAGTCTGGAGCGGACCATCGACTTGACCGGCCAGATGAAGGTGCAGGAGTCGTGGATCATCAAGGATCGTAAGGCTGTCAAGATGAAGAGTGTGGGCCGCAGTATCAGCACAAACGAAGTCATCCCCGACGGTACAGTCTGGCTTCCCACTCCAGCTGTGATTACCGAGCCGAGAGGGTTCCCGTTTTGGCCTCTAGTGACCGATCGGGCACTGGAGATTTTGTCCACAGGACGTGCGTGCGAGAACCAAAACTAACATGTCCGGCAGGGACGGTGTGCTTACTCAGCGGATGGCTGGTGGGAGGGGGCGTGGGGTAGGTGTTTTGGGAGAGCAACAGATTGAATATATGCCTGCTCCGGGTCGCACGACCGAGATTCTTCAGCGGACCGCTCTCTGAGAGATATAGCTTTTCTGCGCACTGCACCAAACGCGCAGTATCTGGCCATACCACGACACTCGGGGAGCGTCGAGTGCCGACACGTCTGCTTTCTCCCGCGGATCTACCGTCAAATCGAACAGCTTTGTCCGGCCCGAGCCGATCTCGTAGACGAACTTCCACTGCCGATCGCGCAGACCCAGAAGTCCCAGCGAGTAGTCCGCAAAGAAAAGCGCCATCCGCGGCGCACCATCCAGCATCGTTCGACCCTGGTAAGTCACCGGCGGCGGAAGACCCATCAGATCGAGGATTGTCGGGGCGGTGTCAATTAAACTGACCACTTTGCTTACGCGTTGCTGCCGGCGCATCGAGCCGGGCGCGGCGATCAGAAACGGGACGTGAACATTTTCTTCGTACACGAAGAATGTGTGGCCGTAGTTGGCCTCGTGTTGATGGAACGCTTCCCCGTGGTCGCCGTAGATCACCCAAACCGTGTTTTGCTCCAGCCCGCGTGCCCTTAACCCTTCTCTGAGAACGCCCAGCGAAGCGTCCCCATAATGCAATGCGTTGCGGTACTGATCGATTTCATCGGTTCCGTGGAAGGGTCCACGCTCTGGCGTGGCATACGGGTGATGGCCCGCGATGGGCAAATATGTCAGGAAAAACCTTTGCCCGCGCGGCAGGCCGTCGATCCAGGCCAGCATTCGTGATACGGTGGCGGGCTCGTCCACTCCGAAGCTCGAATTGTGATTGCCGCCGATATCGCCGGCGTCTTCCAGTGTCTGGTACCCGCGATGGCGAATGATCGATTGCATCCCCAGGTAGTCGAAGCGCCCCGAGTGGAACATGGCTGTGCGGTAACCGGCGTTCTCCAGAACCGTGGCCACGGAACGGCATTGCCGGTTTTCGTACTCCTCGGGCCGGCTATCGAAAGCTGGGAACTCGGAACACAAAACCGAGAACAATCCTTTGATGCTCTCGGGGTAAACCGCGTATGCGTTCTCGAATACCAGGGCCCGCTGGGCCAGGCCACTCAGATTCGGCATCGGGTCGGGCCGGCCGTCATCGGGCGCGCCATAAAGAGGCAGGTACTGGGCAGCGGTGGATTCGAGACTGATCATCACGATGTTGAGTCCACGGGCGGATCCGGCAAACTCTGCCAAGTCCTCGGCCGGTCTGTCAGTTGGGAAGCGTGATTCCCGGTAGTCGCCCGCTCCGGCTTGCGTGGTTAGCCGCGGGAGTCCGCTGCCCATCAACGCCGTAATCACGTTGCGATCCATGCCGTGCGTGTCCACTCGCCTGTCCGCCATCGGCCCCATCAGGACCACTGCAATGGTGCAGGCTGGCCCCCATATCGCCAACTGGCGGGGCGATTGCCTCAGCAGCCGTGGCAGAACGGCGGCCGCGATCAACACCGCGGCCATCAGCAAAATATTGGACGCTGTCACATATTGCAGAATGGAATCGGCGAGCGGCCCGCGAGCGGCCCGCAGCATCGGTCGTGTCAGTGGCGTGAATAAAACGCGTCCCACCGGTATGTTGATGGCTGCGTATATCGCCGCAGCCCAGTAAATCGACCAGGCAATCCGGGTGGTCGCGCCCAAGGTTTGCAGGCCGATGTCCAGCGCCGCAAACGCCAGCGCGACCGCCGCATCCTGCCACATGTATGCCACTAGCGCCAGACCCGAAGGTGGGCCGGCGTGGCCCCATACGACGGCCCACTTCGCCGCAAGAAAGACCAGCAGAAGGCTCGCGCCTCTCATGGCTGGACCAGGTTGAGACGTTTGAGCAGCACCACGGAAACGATTGTTCCTGGTCCGCGGCGATGCCAGATCCAATCATGTACCAGCACCGCGGTAGAGGGTGGATAGCGATAGATCTCCGCTCGGTCGCCCTCCAGGCACAACGGGATGACCGTGAGGTCGCAATCGAGCGATCCGCCATTGGTATAGCGCTCGTGGCGACACTCGATTGTGTCGCCCAGGAACGTACGCGCGATCTGAAGATTCCGCGCGTTCGAATCCATGACGGTGAGGTGTGCTGCAGGCAGCAGTTCTCTGAGAATCAACGCCGTTCTGGGAAAGAGGCCGCCTCCCACAATGGTGGCGCGGCGAACGGTCTTTAGCTGCGGGAGAAGACGCTGGAAGGCTCGCCGGTGACTCCTCAGAACGAAGCGCTGTAAACCCGGCGACCTCAACACCAGGCGCTCAAGCGCTTCCAGAGGCCGAATGTCGAGCCAGCGCAGCAGGGGCGGCCAACCGCTGGTTGCCGCTCCGACCGGGGCGCAGTGGGGCAGCGCGGTCCAGTGAATGGAGGGATCGGCGTGGTGCTCGGCATGGTAGCCGTCATTGAAACAGAAGAAATTGTAAAGATACCCGTAATGGCTGGTCGGCGACCCTGCAGCGTGCTCCCAATACCCTTGCATCGCGCACAACCCCAATCCCGCGAGATATCCCGGAAGATATTCCAGCAGAAAAAAGCGCAAGTGCAATAGCGCCAGAAACGCCCACAGACTTACGACCAGCGCCGTCTCGACGATCAGTTGCCGCGAGAGGCGCAAGCGCCATGATGCGCCCGCATGATGCGCCAGATGACGGTCGCGCCAGAGTGTCTGCGGAATGGCCAAGAGAATACTCAACGCAGCGGAGAACGTGCGGTTCAATCCGGTCGATCGGAAAAAAGGCCGGTGGATAAAATTGTGGGCGATGGTGTTTGCGTTCCACCAGACTCCGACGGCGATCAGCGACGCCGTGGGCCAGGCGGCAAGCGCTATGCCGTGCAGCCCAGCCAGGCACACCAGAATGGCGTCGCGCCGGGAGAAGCGCCAGATTCCTGTCCGTGTGTGTTCCCATACGACGGAGGCCATGCCCGTTCACCGGTCTTTGTATTCCAGTAGTGCCTTGGCCCGCGGCTGGTCTGGGTTTATCTTCACCAAGCCGTTTCCGAGCGGATAGTCGTCGGGTGACTTCGCCTCCTCATCCGATTTCCTGACCCGCACGCCCGCCCTCCCCGACCAAACGGAGCCAAGCCCCACTACCTGGCGGGAACCGGCGATGGACTTCAGGTCCTCCCACTCGCGGCGTGCGAGTTGCTCATTGCCTCGTGGCAACGCCAAGTAGAGATACCCCCGTTGCGGCGCCGAATACAGACCCGACGACCCATCCTCGGCCGTAATGAAGACACCGGTGATTTTAATTTGATTTGGCTTGTCCGCGCTGGGTTCGAATGCGACCTTTTCTACCAGCGCGTATACGCCTATTGGCCCGCTGGCATAACCGATTCCCAGACACATAACCGAGAGAACTGCTGTGACGGAACAACCGACTAGCTTCATTTGTCCCCTCCCAGAGGAATTCTACAGCGATAAAGACGGAATTCGGGGTTCTTGCGTTAACCAACTTTTATTGCATGGCTGCTAGAATCGGGTCTGGCCCCACTAACGCTGTCGTAGTCAAACCTAACCCGTCTTGGCGCTGAGCCTTTGGATGACGACAATGCTCGAAGCAAAGAATGAGACCGCATATCCGCAAGAGTCCCCACTAAATTGGGAGAGCCGCTTTCGCGAACTACTCGAGAACGTTCACCTGATCGCGATGATGCTCGACGTTGAGGGACGCATCACGTTCTGCAATACCTACCTTCTTCAACTCACTGGCTGGGACGAAGCACATGTTCGGGGAGGTAACTGGTTCGAGCTTTTCGTTCCTGCCGAAGATCGTGGGACAATGCTCGATCTCTTCTCGGCCGGTATCCGGAATGAGAAATTTCCCACCCACCACCAGAACGCTATCACGACGCGTTCCGGGCAGCGGCGGATGATCCGCTGGAATAACACGGTTCTTCGCGAACCCGGCGGGCGGATTACAGGTTGTGCAAGTATCGGAGAGGATATCACCGATACGCTCCAGTTGGAGCAGCAATACCGGCAGGCGCAAAAACTGGAGAGCGTGGGACGGCTTGCCGGGGGCGTAGCTCACGACTTCAACAATCTGCTGACGGTGATCAACGGCTTTGCCGATTTGCTACTCGCCGACGTGGCCGAACGCGACCCCTTAGCTGTTTCGCTGCACGAGATACGAAATGCTGGAGAGCGAGCTACCAGCCTGACTCGCCAGTTGCTCACATTCAGCCGCAACCAGCCGGCGGAAGTGCGCGCGATCGACCTCAACCGGGTCGTCACCGATCAAGCGAACCTGCTCCAGCGGTTGGTGGGCGAGGACGTCGAACTTTCGATATCCTCTGCCCCGGGGCTCGGGGCGGTGATGGCGGACCCCAGCCAGATCCAGCAGGTCCTGATGAATCTGGCGGTTAACTCTCGCGACGCGATGGCCTCAGGCGGTCGACTGGCCATCGATATCTCTGCCGCGGATTCGCTCGACGCCGGCGCCGATACGATGTTTCCCGAGGCCGGGGGTGGCCCTTACGTGGTCCTGACAGTTTCCGACACGGGCACCGGGATGAGCGACGATGTGCGGGCGCAGGCGTTCGACCCGTTTTTCACAACGAAACCCGCGGGCCAAGGAACCGGGCTAGGTCTCGCCACCGTCTATGGCGTGGTCCGACAGTTGCGGGGATGGCTTTCGCTGCAGAGTGAACCCGGATCCGGCACATCGTTCCGAATTGGCTTCCCACGCACGGAAGAGACCGTTTGCGCTGAGCCTGCCGGGGGCCCATCAGCTGTGCTCGGGGGCAGCGAGACAGTGCTCCTGGTGGAGGATCAGGAAGAGGTCAGGCGGTTCGCCTCGGGTGTTCTGCGGAGGTATGGGTATCGCGTTCTGGACGCCTCCAGTGCGGGCGATGCCATTCTCATCGCCGAACAACATCCGGGCCCCATCCACCTGATTTTGACGGACGTCGTGATGCCGCGCATGAACGGGTACGACCTGGTGCGCCGGCTCGCTCCCGTCCGTCCGGAGATGCACGTGCTCTATATGTCGGGCTATCCGGGCGATGCGATTGCTGACCGCGGCGTTTTCAACAGGGGACCTTGCGTTGCGAAGCCATTTACTCCGGAACGGCTCGCGCAAAAGGTCCGCGCGGTCCTGGGTGGCGCCGCCGCGCTTCCCCGCATTCTGGTGGCAGATGATGACGAGGGGGTTCGCCGTCTTTTCTGCAAGGTGCTTGAGGCGGAGGGATACCCGGTCGCTTCGGCCGCCGACGGACGCCAGGTGCTTGCCTCGATGACCGACCAGCCGGATTTCCGACTCATCATCATCGACCTTGTTATGCCGGAGGGCGAGGGGATCGAGACGATTTGCACTTTACGCAAGGGGAGACCGGACGTCAAAATCCTGGCAGTGTCCGGTGCCTTCAAGGACCTCCAGCGCGACAGCATGCTTAGATGCGCTTCCAAGCTCGGAGCCGATGCTACCCTGCCTAAGCCAGTCCGTCCGGAAGATCTCCTGGCGACAGTCCGAACGCTTTTAGGTTGAGCGTATTCGGGAAGGCTCGCTGCATCGCAGGCCGTTTAGGAGGCACGTGCTAGACTACGGGCACCAATGCGAATGATGCTGCCGCTTCTTCTGCTGGTCGGGGGAAGCTTCCAACCTGGCCGGGCCAGTGTGATCACCTCGATCGCCGATTCTATGCTAACTGCTGGTGGGTATCCAGCCGCCACTGTCATCGGGCTGATTCCCGGCTATATCCCCACTCTGGGCAACCAGATACTGATTATTACCACGGGTGAAATACTCTATACCCCGGACTACGCAGAGTCGCAGAGTCTGGATCTTCAGCTCTTCGGCCCGATTCCTGCCGAGATGAAGCTTGGTTCAGCCACGACGGTGGCTTCACTCGGAAACGTTGGACTTGATGGGGGGGTTGTGTTCGCCGCCGACGGCCTACGAAACCTTCTGTATCAGTACGATATGGGGGACCAGGCTATCGTGGGAAACCAGCTTCTGGTTGGAGTGCCATTGGTCACCCTAGCCTTCAGCAATGGAGTTCTCTACGGTGAGACACACAGCAGCATTTTTGATAGCTACGCTCTCTATGCAATCAACGCGAACAACGGCACGTCAACCGAAATCGTGGCGACCAACACGTACGTGACCGGCGCCAGTGTTCTGGAAGCGGGCCCTGGCGGCGTGCTCTACACCCTCGGCCAAGCCGTCGGGGCCGAAGGATCCTGTACGGCCGGCCAGTGGTGCGTCATCGGGATCGACCCGCATAACGGCGCTCTGTTGTCCGGGTTTGCACTGCCCTTCGACGCCTCCACGTCGGCGCTCACGGTAGGTTCGGACGGACGCTTCTATCTGGCAACGGGCAATGGCCAGGGATACATCTACAGCGGGAGCGGCACTGAATTAGATGTGCTGTCTTCATCGATTGTGAACGCCGAGGTAAACGGCGGCGACACCTTGTTGACCCTCGACGGCAGCGGCAGCTATCTGTATTTGAATGACGCGGCCACGGGCCTGCACGTCTTCGATGTGAAAGTCACGCCAGAGCCGGGCGAGGCCGGGATGATCGCGGCCGGTGCGGCACTGTTGTGGCTGTTGCGAAGAATCCGCGAGCGCCGGCATCGAGCGGCGACCTCTGCTTGCGGAACTGGGTCCACCATTCCAGCTTGACGGTTGGTGACCAGAGCAATTCGGTAAACGACTTGGCCGTATGGCCGTCCTGTCGGACTTTCGCGTGTTCCAGCCCTAGGTCCTCTCTGGTCGCCCGGCGTTTACCAGCATGTGGGTTAATATTCATTATCGGTAAGTAAGTGCGATTCCGATTGCCAAACCGCAGTGCCGCGGACCGCCGCCATCTACGGATGGAGCGCAATGCCCGGAATCGCGGCAATATCCCTGGGGTGTGCTTAGATGCCGCGTGCCATTAACCGGATAATATCAGCTTTGGTGCCGTTCCTAGCGGCCGCGGCGCTGAGTCCGAGTGCCCGACCTTCGCGTATTCTGTACCACCTGGAAAAGGTCTGGGAGATCCGTTTACGAGATCTAGTGAAGGAACAGCAGTCGCAGTTCTCAGAGCAACTTCATTACGTCAGTGCCGTCCAATTCTCCAATGACGAGCGTCAAGTCGCCGTGGCGATGGGAGAGCACACCTCCGATGGTCAGACGCGGAGCCACCTTTTGATCGCCGAGAGGGAACACCCTACCGAAGAGTTTAGACAGTTCGACTATGAGGGTGGGCCGAGCACGCGAATCATGTGGTCGGCCGACGGTCGGTTCGTCGGGGTCGCTCCCCGCAAATACCATGGGGGAATAACACTGCTTCATGTCGCAGATGGCAAAGGCTGTCAAGTACCGGGCATTCATTTCGACTTTGCTGGCTTCATCGGTGCTGAGTTCGCGGTCGTAGACGCCCGCGAGACCGGAGCCGGTACATCAGCGCTCGTGTCATCCTACTTAGTCCTTTACGACCGCGATTGCCATGAAAGCCGGCGGCTATTAGTCCCTGGAAAGGCGCAGGCGCTGGACGTATCCGAGGCTCGCGGCCTGATCGCTCTGGGCCTCGAGGATGGCACAGTCCTAGCACTCGACGTCCGCGACCTCAAGATTAAGGACCGTTGGTCACACCCACATTCCGAGTTACGGTTTGTGGATAGCGGACGCGCGATATGCGATGCCGACCGTTTTTCCCACAGTGCACCGCCTATGTGCCGGATGATTGGAACCTCCACGGCATTACCTGAACCGAAGCTGAGGGGTGGGTGGCCCTTTGCCACGGCGTCGCGGGGAACCTTGGCCCTGGGGGGAGACGCAAAGTACTCGTATGGCGGCTTTACTGAAACGCAGAGTTGGGAGGTTAAGCGGTTGGTCCTGTACGATTATCGAACCGGCCAGCCGCTCGTATCTATCCCTCCGAGCTTTCAACACCTCGCCTCGTTCGAGGGCGGCGCGAAATCGCATCTTCCCTGGGCTATTGCAATATCGCCGAGTGGGCGATACCTCGCAGAGGGAGGCGCGGACACCCTGCGCTTGTACGAGATCAGAACGGTGAACTGAGGTAATACCGACGGCGCAATTATTGCTCCCGCAAACGCGGGCGAAGTTGGAATCGGTATTCATACTCAAGGTGACCCGACGAATGCGAAGCACGAAGTCGGACGGGCAATTGATTTCACCACTCTCTTGGTTTGGACCAGCTTGTTCATGAAATCGTGATCAGTTCCATGGTGCAGTTCGGAAACGAGAGGTAGCTAAACCTTCCCGCAAAACTGGCGAGGTTTCTTGAAAAACTTTGCAGCGTCCCGCCGTCTCATGATATTCTCCAAGAGCCCTCAACTGAGGAAAGGAGGTACGTCCGTTATGCGTCACGAATTCAGTCCGCTTAATAAAGCGATGATCGGTGCGCTTCAGGATTGCCTGCTTTCCGCCCGTCCTCGCTAGACTTATCCCTTTCAACCAAGTTCGGCGCCACAGCCGACGTGTGTCTTCTTGAAGGACCTTGGTCCTTTATTGGGCACGCCGCGGAGTCTATTCAAACTCATGAATCCGAATATCTTTCAGCAGCTACCAGTTCCTGGAACTGACGAAATTCGCGAGATTCTCGTCAAACGTATTGATCAACAGAAGCAAGCGGCCGGCATTGTCGTTGGTGTGATCGAACCTGCCGGCCGCCGCGTCGTCGCCTATGGCAAGCTCGCCAAAGGCGATCCACGCAAGCTCGATGGAGATACGATCTTCGAAATTGGATCCATCTCCAAGGTCTTCACTTCTCTGCTATTGGCGGACATGGTGAACCGCAAAGAAGTCACCCTCGACGATCCAGCGGCCCAGTATCTTCCCGAACATGTCAGGATGCCGGAGCGAAATGGCAAACCTATCAGACTGCTCGATCTTGCCACGCACAGTTCCGGACTCCCGAACATCCCCAGCAACATGAATCGCAAGGACCCAGCGAATCCGTACGCCGACTACAGCGTGGACGAATTGTACGAATTTCTTACCGGCTACGCCTCTCTGCGCGACCCCGGTTCGGAAGTCGAATACTCCAACCTGGGCGCGGGGCTTCTTGGTCACATCCTCGCGCGTCGTGTGGGAACGGATTATGAGAACCTCCTCCACAGGCGCATCACGCGCCCCCTCGGCATGCCGGACACCAGCATCACGCTTACTCCCTCGATGAAGCAGCGCATGGCGACAGGCCATAACGCGATGCTCGCGCCGGTGGCCAACTGGGACCTACCCACGCTTGCCGGCGCAGGTGGACTGCGCTCGTCGACAAACGACATGCTGACGTTCCTGGAAGCATTCCTCGGCTACAGCGAATCGCCTCTCACCCCTTCCATGAAAGCCATGCTCCACGTCCGGCGTCCCGTCGGCAAGGCAAGTTTCGAGATTGGTCTGGGGTGGTTTGTTCTCGGAGAGGTTGTGTGGCATGACGGAGGCACTGGCGGTTTCCGATCATTCGCCGGGTACAATCCGAAAACGCGCGCCGGAGTTGTTGTGTTCTCAAACGCTTGTACTCTTTGCGGTGTCTCTGACATCGGGATGCATCTCCTGAATCCGAAGGGCCAGCTTGCCGATCTCGATGCTCCAGAACACCACACCGGCATTTTTGATGATCTCGCGCTCCTCGATCGCTACACGGGGCGGTATCAGTTGCCCGACCGCGTTCTCGACATCATGCGCGATGGCGGGCGCCTATTCGTCCAGGTCACGGAGGCAGGTGGGAAGCCTATCGCCGGGCCGGTGTTCGAAATATTTGCGGAGGACGGGGATATCTTCTTCGTCAAGGTGACTGGTGGACGGATCAGTTTTGAAATTGGCCGCGATGGTCGAGCTACGAGCCTGATTATGCATCGAGCCGGCCGCGAGCCCAGCCCCGCGCCTCGATTATCCTGATACAATCCCGAGTTTGGTCGAGATACCAGGGTCGGAATGGCACCGATGAATGATCTGCAGGGCGTCCTAATGGCCATTAGGCATATTCGGCGAGGTCTTTAAGGCGCGCTGTGGATGATCTTGTTTTGTTGTGAGATGTTTTCACAGCCGGGCACCCGACACGTTTTCGTTTTTGAAGACGCAGAGAAACACCTGATTTGCGCTTATACCAATGAGGCTGAGTGGGCAAAGGTCCCAGGGCAGCAGGATGTGGAATTTGTTGTTGTAGGTGATCTAGTCGGGAGCGAGTTAAGGACGGTTCTAGTTCAGCGGCTTACTGAAGATACAACCAATAATGACGAATATACGCTCGGCAGCAATGGTACCGTTCTGCGTCTAAAGAGAACACTGGATGTCATACCCGAGAGAGTCACGAGGGAACAGAAATGGGATGTCCGTGCCGGCCGGGCGATAAAGGTCGCAGAGTCGTGGTTGGAATATCAAACCCATAAGCCGCTTCCTCCGGAGCGCAGACTCGACCAACTTGTTGAACTGCCGAGAATAACCCAGTTCAGCCACCTTCCATTTTTCTCGCTAATCATGGATCCGCATTCGGAGCGCTGGACCATGGGCAAGAGGTGTGTTTCTGGCAGCCTAAGCGAAGTTTTGGGCGATCACTAGGTGGTCTTCTGGGTGGGTCATTGCCGGATGGCTGCCAGGTCGCCTTCGGCGGACCAGTAGAGGGCGTTGAAGAGGAGCGGGAGCGTGGCGTGGGTTTGGGCTCGATGCTGGGGGCGGATGCCGAAGAGGACCACTTTGCCCTGGCCCATTTCGATGGAGACGACGGCGGCGCGGCCATACATGAGATCTTCGCCGCGGAGCCAGCCGGAGGCGTTGACGCCGGTATTGGGGTAGCGGGCCACCACGCTGACTTTTTGCGAAGAGAAGCTCTCGGTCAGTTGGAAGAAGGGCGAATTGATGTAGTAGCCCCAGGTATCGGGCGCGACGCCCCAGCCGATAGGGTGCGCGGTATCCACCTGTAAATTGACGATGGTGCCGGGCGCGAAATGCTGGTCGCGGGTGGTGGCGCGCTTGAGGTCCTTGACGCCGAGCGGGAGCTTATCGACCAGCAGGTTGCTGGCTTCGCCCAAGGCGATGAGGGTGCCGCCGTCGGCCACGAACTGCTTGAGGGCGTCGAAGCCCTTATCGCCGAGACCACCTTTGTATTCGGGAACGATGGTCTTATAGTCCAGGCCCTGCATGATGGAGTTGGAGCGCTGGTCGGGCAGGACGATGGCGTCAAAGTGGTCGCGGAGTTTGCCGGCCTGAATGTCGTCGTTGTGCAGCTTGACGTAGGTGAACTGGTAATCGTCGAGCACGAAGCGGGTCCAGCCCTCGTCCATGGACGGGTCCCACGACTGGTAGATGCCGATGCGCGGGGCGTTCAGCGTGGTGCCGACAGGCGGGATTTTCGCGGCGGCGGCAGCGGGCAAAGGCTGGACGTCGAAGCCCTGGACGGCGTCGGTCCACGCGGCCGGTTTGGCGGTGGCGATGACCATGGGGACACCGCTGGAATCGGGCTTGGTGAGGCTGACCTTGGCGCCGTTCTTGAGGAGGCGGTTCACCACGAGAGCGCTTTGCGCACCGTTATAGGGGAAGCGCCAGGCGCCGCCGCTATTGGACGCGGTGAGGGTGAACTTGGGGGTAGCGGCGACGCGCTCTATGGGGAGCGACGCGGAGAGCGGCGTTTTCGCCATATCCGTCTTCACGCCGAACTGCATGCCGAGCGACCAGGCCGAGACGTCGTAGGGCGCTTCGGCGGGAGCGCCGGGAGAGCGGCGGACTTCGGGATAAGTCTGCTTCTCCAGCATGTCTTTGGCGTAGCGCGCGAAGACCTGCGTAAACGGAATCACGTAGGTGCCGGCGGCGTAGGTTTTGCCGTCCTGCTGGAATTCGGCCTTGGCGCGATAGACTTCCACGCCGCCGATCATCATGCGATTGACCAGGTCGATCGCCTCATCGGGGTCATGCTGTCCGGTGGGGATGAGGACGGCGAAGGATTTGCCGTCTCCGATTTCGCCCTTCTTCCCTGCCTCGATGGTGTTGCGATTGACGGCGTAGATCTGGCGGAGCAGAGTCTCGCGATTGTCGGCGGCGGTTTCGAGCAGGGCGAAGGTGGCGGTCAATTCGTAATCGACAATATCGCGGAGGGTCCACTTGCCGCCCAGCCAGGGGCGCGGATATTCGGTGCGCGGGGTGATGTCGGTAGGCGGCGGGAGGGGGGCGTCGGGCTGTTCGAACTGGCGGCGGCGCTCGCCTTCGAAGGCGTTGGCTCCGGCGGCGGGTCCGGTGGCGGCTGACCGCGCCGGTGCGGGTGCGGCGGCGCCTGGGCGCGACGGGTCGGCCTTCTGCTGAATGACGGGAGTGGCGATGCGCGCGCTGGCCACTTCGGTGAGCAGGCCCACCTGGTTGTGCCACCATCCGGCCCATGCCATGGCGCCTTCCCAGAAGTTGGTGTAGGTGGCGTTAAAGATGATGCCGGTTTTGCCCTCGACTTCGAGCGCAGCGGCCTGCGACTGGCCGTAGATGGTGTTGAGGCGGTAGATTACGGGGTCGACATTGGGATTGATGGGGTCGGTGGCAGGCATGGTGAAGATGCGCGGGCCGCTGGCGCCCTGCTGGTGTTCATCGAGCCAGATGGAGGGGAACCAATCGTGCCAGAGGACCTGGGCGGCCATGCGGCTCTCTTTCTGCGAGAAGAGGTACATGTCGCGGTTGTTATCGTGGCCGGTGTAGGCGTGATACAGCCAGGGCATGGGGCTGGCCTCGTTGGGCGTATCGACCACCTTGTTGTACCAATCGGTGACCATCATCTGACCGTCGGGATTGAGCGACGGCACCAGCAGCAGCACCACGTTATCGAGAATTCGTTTGACCTCGGGAGAATTGTCGGTGGCGAGGCGGTAGACGGCTTCCAGCACCATTTGCGACGCGCCGATTTCGGTGGAGTGAATATTGTTGGTGATGAAGACGACGGACTTTCCGGTGCGGAAGATTTCGTCGCGCTCGGCATCGGTGGGCGCGCCGCCCTGGAAGTAGAGTTTGCGCTCGAGTCCTTTCCAGTGGTCGAGATTCTTGAGATTATCGGCGGAGCTGATTTCGAGCATGACGAAGGGGGCGCCGAGTGTGGTGGGTCCCAGATTGTGGTAGCGGACGCGATCGCTTTCGGCGGCCAGTTTCTGGAAATATTCGGCGGCTTTGTCGTAGCGCACCAGTTTCTTGTCGGCGCCGATGCGGAAGCCGAAATACTGCTCGGGCGACTGGACGGCCGCCTGGAGACCGAGGACGCAGAGAATCGAAGTGAGTGCCAGTTTCATGGGAATCCCGCCATCTGCCATTTCGCCAGTATCGTATATCCGGCCGCGCTTCACCACAGGGGTGACTTTTGGAGGGTTCGACTTGCCGTCCAGCGATTCTTTGGAACTTTCTATCGTTTCCGGGGCAATACCGTCGAATTGCAGATGAGATGGCCGCCCGATCGCGACGAGTTCGAGGCCCTTTATCGGGAGCACTATCCGGCGGTATTTCGGTTTGCGCTGTATATGACCGGGGACGCGGCGGCGGCTGGTGAGATCACGCAGGACGTTTTTGTGTGGCTGATTCATCACAGCGCAGAGTACGATGCGGGACGGGGAAGTCTGGGGGCATTTCTGGGCGGGGTGGCGCGCAAATTCCTGCACCGGCGGCAGCGGAACGAACGGCGCTGGCTGCCGCTGCACGAAGGGGCGGCCGCCCATCAGGATTTAGCCGCCGGGTTGGAGCGAGATCAGGAGGCAGCGCAGTTGCACCGGGCCATCGCGGCGCTGCCGGAGCGGTATCGGGAAGCGGTGGTGTTGTGCGACCTGCAGGGGAATAGTTACGACCAAGCGGCCGCGGTGATGGGCTGCGCCACGGGTACGGTGAAGAGCCGCCTGCACCGGGCGCGCGAATTGCTCGCCGGCAAAATGCAAAGAAGCCGGGAGGGCCAGAGGTGTCTATGATGTGCCGTGAGTATCGCGAAGCATTGATGGAGTGGGCGCGGGGAGCGGAACCGGCGGCGGGGCTGGCGGTCCACACGGCCGGGTGCGGCGAATGCTTCGAGTTTCTGGAGAGGCAGCGGGCGCTGAGCGCGGCCCTGCGCGTGGTGGCGGTGGTGGAGATTCCGGCGGCGTCCGGCGTGGGCGGACGGGTGATGGCGGAGTTCGACCGCGGCGCGCGGCGGTCGAAGGTCCGGGTATTGGGATGGTTTGCGGCCGCGGGAGTGGCCGCCGCGGCGGCGCTGGTACTTTCGGTGACGCCCACGCGGCCGGCACCCGTGGCAGCGGCGCCGGACTTCGCGCAGTTTCTTCCCATACCGTACACAATTCCATTGACGCCGGAAGATCGCGCCTCCGTGGTGCGCATGGAGATTCCGGTGAGCGCATTACGGGCCGCCGGCTTCCAGGTGCAAGATGCCGATCCGGGGGCCATGGTTGAGGCCGACGTATTAGTCAGTCAGGACGGACGGGCTCGCGCCATCCGCCCGATTTCGATTTCAAATTCCGATTAGGGAGAACCGACGATGAAGACGCTACTGATATTCACGCTCACAGCCGCGGGGTTGCTGGGCCAGACTGCAGCCGAACAGAACCAGGTCCAGGAGAAGCTCCGGGCCGAGGCCAATTTTCTTCAGCAGGTCAGCACCATGGGTGGCGGTGTGGTCCGCATCAATGCGATCAGCGCACTGGTCACCGGCAGCCCCGTCTCGGCGAAACAGGTGAACCGGACCGTCCAGACGTTGAGCGACGGCACGGAAATTGAGAACACGGACACGACGCTGTTTTATCGCGACGCACAGGGGCGTACACGGACGGAGCCGGCCGGCGAGAACGGCGTGGCGATCATTCAGGATCCGGTTTCCGGACAGAGGATTCGGCTGAACGCCGCCAGCCGGACCGCGACCCGCATGCCGGTTGCTACGGCGGGGGGCGGCATCGCCCGGGGCGGAATGGTAACGGCCATGCCGGCGATGAAAGAGAGTCTCGACACGCTGAACGCGCAAATGAAGGTGCAGGCTGAAGGCCGCGTGATGACCACCACCGGCACGAAGTCGCAAGCCGTTACGGAGGACCTGGGTTTTCAGATGCAGAATGGCGTTCTGGCCCAAGGCACCCGCAGCACGCTGGTGATTCCCAAAGGCCAGATCGGCAATAACCGCGAGATTCACGTAGTGAATGAGCGGTGGTACTCCAAGGATCTGCAGATGGTTGTGAAGACGGTCAATTCGGATCCGCGGTTCGGTACTACGACTTTCGACCTGACCAACATCGTACAGGCCGCCGACCCTTCGCTGTTCCAGATTCCGGGGAATTATACAGTCACCGAAGGCATGGGCCGCGGCGGCGTGCCGGTGATGAAGTAGTCTCATTTCAGCAGGCCGAGCGCTGCTCGGCCGGACAGACGGCAAAAGGCGACCGTCTATCCTACGCGGTTTGAGGAGTCGCGGTTTGGCACCACGACTTTCGACCTGACCAACATCGTGCAGGCCGCCGACCCTTCGCTGTTCCAGATTCCGGGGAATTACACAGTCACGCGGCGGGCTCCGGTGATCAAGTAGTCTCATTTCAGCGGGCCGAGCGGCCGAGCGCTGCTCGGCTGGACAGACGGCAAAAGGCGACCGTCCATCCTACGCGGTTTGAGGAGTCGCGGTTTGGCACCGCGACTTTCGACCTGACCAACATCGTGCAGGCCGCGGCGGCGGGGCCGAGCGCTGCTCGGCGGGACAGACGGCAAAAGGCGACCGTCTATCCTACGCGGTGTCAACCAGGGCTCGAGGCAATGATTTCGAAATTGCTGCCCATGGCGCGCAGGGGCGTCTTGAGGATCCAGTCATCGGCGGCACGCATGGCGCGGTAGCCGGTGCGCCAACCGGGGAAGAGGCCGGCCCAGGGCGAGGACGCGAAATCGTAGACTTCCGTGTGCGCGTCGAAGCCGCCGCGGCGGAACAGTTCCACTGTTTCCCGCGCGTCGAGTTCGCGCTCGTCGGGCGTCTGATAGCGCTTCATGAGTCCCGGAATGAGCAGGCGCCCGATGCGGCCAGAGAGTCGCGAGCGGCTGGGATCCAGCGAATAGAAGACGCCGCCTTTGGGCAGCATTTCCTGCAACTGACCGGGCAGCGCGTCCAGCGCGTCGTCCGGCAGATGATGCAGAAAGAAGATGGCGATGGCGACGTCGAAGCGGCCCTCCGCCCTGGTGCCTTCGACGAAGCGGGCATTCGTGATTTTCAGTCGCGCGGCATCTTCGCGCGCCTGACGAATGGCCGCGGGCGAAAGATCGAGACCCACCACTTCGCCCACATGCGGCGCCAGCAGCAGTTCGGTATCGCCAATTCCGCAGCCCAGGCTCAGGACCCGCGAACTCTTCCCCGCCCCTGTTAGTTGGAGAATCCGACCCACCATGTGGGCTCGCAGTGCGCGCACGGCGGGACGCGCGAAGTGCGATTGGGCAAAGCCGGAGTACAGCTTCTCGTGGTACGCGAGTTCCCGGGCCAGAATGGGATCAGACACTTTGCGTAGGTTCCGCGGTGCGCGGCTTCCAGAAACTCATCACCGTCACGAACAGGAGCGCCGCGCCGATGGAAGCGTCGCGCAGAATGCTGAGGGGTCCGATGGCTTCTCCGGGACCGAAGCAGCCGCAGTCGATCTGTTTTCCATGCAGTTTCGCCCAGAGCATCGCGGTAATAAAGCTGAGCACCAGGAGCGTGCCCACGCCGGTGGACAGGCGCTGAAAATAGCCGCTGATGAGGACCACGCCGAGCACCATCTCAAACCACGGCAGGGCGCGCGCCACAAACTCCACCCACCGCAGGGGCAGAATTCCATACGAATCGATGGACATGGCGAAGAGCGCCCAGGGATCCTTCAGCTTCACATACGCGGCGTAGACAAACACCAAGCCCACCAGAACCCGTAGAACCACGGTGGTGATGCGGAGAATTTTATTTGGAGAGGAGGTCATCGAGCATCGCCTTTACCCATTCGTACTTGAGCACTTCACGGCCGCCCAGGGTATAGCGTTTGAGCCGGTACGTGATGAGGAGCGTAGGGGTTCCCGGCACCGGGACCGCCTTGCCTTCGGTGAGATCGTGTTCCACGGCCTGCTTCACCGACGGGGTCTGCAGCAGGCCTTTCAGTTTCTGCTGCTCGGCGGAGGTGAGGACGTTATCCACGGTCTCTTCAATCTTGCCGGTGGCCGACCATTCGGGCTGTTTGGCGAAAGCGATATCGGCCGCCTGTTCGTACTTGCCGAGTTGCGCGGCGGCGGCAACCACTTCCGCGGCTTTGCGTCCGTAGGGATGCATATCGAGCGGGAAGTACCGATAGATCAGGTAGACTTTGCCGGGGATGACGTAGTCCTTCATGAGGCGCGGCAGCTCGGTATCGTGCAGCACTTTGCAGCCGGGGCACTGGAAGTCGCTGAAGACTTCCATCATGATGGGCGCGGCCGGATTTCCGAAGGCATTTCCCTTAATGGAATCGGCGCCCGATAAGGCGGAGGCCGCCAGCAGCAACGAAAGAGCGGTGCGAAGCTTCATATATTTTCAACACCGTCCAGACGGGGTTTGTGACAACGCAAGGAGTCTCTTTGCATGCGGTCGCGACACTAGTGAGCCAGCACTTGATCGAGATACTGCTTGAACAGCTCATAGCTCTGCGCGTGAGCCACCGCCGGGAAGCGCCTGCCTTTGTAAACGATGATGGTGCTGGGCGTGGAAGTGATGCCGCCGGCGATACCGGCGTCAAGATCCCGCTGCACTTCGGCCACAACCGAAGGGTCTTTGGCCAATGCCTGCACCTTGGCCTGTTCGGCGGGACTTAATACGCTGGCAACCGTGTCCCAGACTCTGCCGTTCAATGCCCAGATCCCCTGATTTTTGAAGAGAACATCGGCCACCGCTTCGAACTTGTTGATGCGCGCCGCTGCCGTGGCGTAGTTGGCGGCTTCCCTGGCATACGGATGGCCCGGCCCTGAGAGCGGAAACTCGCGGCTCACAATGCAAGCCTTGCCCGGAATCACGAAATCCTTCATGAGGAGCGGCAATTCGGTCTCGTGCATGATCTTGCAGTGGGGACAATCGTAGCTGCTGTAGATCTCGAGCGTCATCGGGGCCGCGGCATTCCCCAGCATCTTGGCTTTGTCAATTTGAGGAGCCGCCGCCTGGCACGAAAGCAGCAGGCCGAGTGCGAGCCCGAAGGCAGAAAGTCTCATTTCCTTATTGTAATGGACGCCCGGCCCGATTCGCGCGTTCCCATACGTTGAGTGCGCGCGGATCCTCGGAGTGTTCACTCTCGTCCATTGGAAAGGCGGTTGCATTATGTGGTGTTGGAGGTGGTAATCATGAATTCCGATCAAATGGAAGGCCAATGGAAACAGCTCAAGGGCAAGATGAAAGAGAA
This sequence comes from Candidatus Sulfopaludibacter sp., assembly GCA_035551455.1. Taxonomy (GTDB): domain Bacteria; phylum Acidobacteriota; class Terriglobia; order Bryobacterales; family Bryobacteraceae; genus Sulfopaludibacter. The sequence continues at coordinate 68,713 of DASZMZ010000142.1, read as the reverse complement.
GTGGGGAAAACTCACGGACAGCGACTGGGATCAGGTCGCCGGCAAGAAGGACCAGTTGATTGGCAAACTCCAGGAACGGTACGGTTACTCCCGGGAACAGGCGGAGAGCGACTACGACCAGTGGGATAAAGCAAATACCCGCGGCCGCGTCGCATAACCCGTCTTAAAACCATACACGGCGAGGCTTGGGCCTCGCCTTTTTTTTGGTCTCGTGAGAGGAATCCGTGGGTCAGTGATACGGTCGAATGGCAAAGGGAAGCTCTCACGCAAGAGACCGCGTGCGGTTGAATTCAGTGGCGGGCTTTGAGAGTCTGGTCGTATGTATAGGGCGGGATTTATCCCTTTCCTCGCGCTAGCATGCGCTGGACTGATGAATGCGCAACCTCCGGGAGCGGACCTTGCGGGCGATTGGCTGGGAACGCTGGGCAGCGGCGCAGAGAAGCTACGGCTCAAACTGCATGTCATCAAGACATACGACGGGCTGTATATCGGCAAGCTGTTCAGCATCGATCAGGGAGATGGGGCAATTCCGGTTGGCACGGTCGTCGTTGAGGGCCGTTCCGTCGCGCTGGAATTGCCAGTTATCAGTGGGAGTTTTCAGGGCGAGCTGAGCCCGAATGGTTCAACCCTTGCCGGAAAGTGGACGCAGGGCGAAACTCATCCATTGACCTTCCAGCGAAGTGGCCCAGCGCCGGCGGAGCCCCCGAAAGAGGCAAGCCCGCCTTCGCCCTCGGATGCGACCGTCGATGGCGTAGTGCCGGCACGTCCGATCCCATTTCGCGGCGCGGACGGGCAAAGCCACCTGATGTATGAACTGCACATAACCAACTTCTCTCGGGGCGAGCTGCGCTTGAGGCGCATTGAGGTACTCGGCGACCGAGGACCGATAGTGTCGTTCGAAGGCAGGAAACTGCTGGACATACTGGCGCTGGTTGGAATCGATGCGTACGATACGCGCGCGATTGGCCCGGGACTCCGCGCCGTGGCCTTTCTGAGTGTGCCCCTTGCGGACGATATGGCGCCAGCCAACCTGGGTCACCGTCTGATTTTTGCCGGAGCGATGTTGGATCTTGCACCGGTTTCTTTGCAGGGATCGAAACCAATCGTGATTGGCCCACCCCTCGCAGGTTCGGACTGGCTGGCGATGAATGGGCCGGACAGCCAGTCCGAGCACAGGCGGGCACTCGTGGCACCAGGAGGCCACCTGGTCGCCCCCCAACGCTTCGCGATCGATTGGTTTCAACTGAAGACGGCGGACGCCAGGTTTGCCGGCGACCCCAAAAAGAATGGAAGCTACAAGGCCTACGGGGCTGACGTATTGGCCGTTGCGGACGCCGCCGTCGCGCGGCTTAAAGATGGAATTGCTGATAATACTCCCGGCGAAGATCCGGACGGGCCTTTGATTACTGATGATGCAGAACTCGGAAACTATGTGATCCTAGACTTAGGCGGTGGCAATTATTGCCTGTACGCTCACCTCCAGCCGGGTAGTCTGAGGGTGAAGGCCGGCGATAGGGTGAAGCGCGGTCAAACGCTCGGGCTTCTCGGAAACTCCGGCAGTTCCACCGAGCCTCATCTCCACTTTCAGGTGATGAACGGGACGTCGCTGCTGGATCCAGAAGGGGTGCCCTACCTGATTGATTCGTTCGAGCTGCTCAGCGGCCGCAATGCAGGCAGGCAAACGGACGCTCTGCCAATGGAAAATATGCGCGTGAAGTTTAGCCCAGTGGTCCGATGATCGGTACTTGCCTGGCTAATTCCCGGCCGCGCCGCGAGTCTACCCCAGCCCCACACTCCTAAACGGCGAAATTCGCCGCTCGCTGCCTTGAACTCGCCCTCTATCACTCAGTTGGCAAGTTGCCCGAGCCCGAATCTACCGCGAATTCTTCCTGAATTTTTTTGGTCTCGTCCCGGCATTTCCTTCCGTACCATTTCACCCAAAATGTGATGTAATCGAGTAACCGATACCAGACATACGTTGCCCGGTTCTGTTCTCGCGCCGTGCAGCGGAAGGAGAATTGATGATATTCAGATTGTTGCTCGCAGCCTCGTTGGTTGCGGGGATGGGATTTGCGCAGGGCAAAAAGGGCGGCGGATCCAAAGGCGGCGGCGCCGATATGAACATGACCGGCGGACGGCGGCAGACGCGCCTGGACATGATTGCCGAGAAGCTGAAGCTCAGCAAGGAACAGAGGGACGAAGTCACCAAGATTTTCGACAACGCCCAGGAAAACACGACACCCCTGAACGACCAGATTCGCAACGGCCGCGGCAAGATCACCGAAATGCTGATCTCCGGCAAGAACAGCGGCGAACAGTGGGACGGTCTGATGAAGGCCTTTACCAGCGTGATGGCAAAGCGTGAAGAGATTGAGACCGAGGCATTTCAGAAGGTGGTTGCTTCGCTCGAAGAGAAACAGAAGAAGAACGCTCCGGTGGTCTTCGACGAATTGATGGCCGGCATGTTTGAAGGCGGCAACTGGCGGCGTCCTCCGGCCGGCGCAGGCGGCGGTGGAATGCGCGGTATGGGCGATGGCATGAGCAGCGGCATGGGCGATGAAGGCGGCACGGGTTCGCGGGGAGGCCGGTAGGAAACTCTCATGATCAAGAAACTCTTTTTGGCGGGATTACTGGCTGCAGCGATGGCGTATGCCCAGGGCGGTCGAGGTGGTGGCGGCGGTGGCGGCGGCGCCGGTGGCGAGAGCATGGGCGGCATGGGCGGCGGCGGCGGTATGGGCCGCTCCGATCGCATGGACACCCTCTCCAACATGATGAAGCTGACCAAGGAACAGAAGAAACTCGTCAAGACCACTCTGGACGAGGGTCAGAAGGAAGCCGCGCCCGTTCGCGAGCAGTTGGCTAAGGACCGCAAGGCAATCGCCGAGGCTGTGCTATCCGGCAATCAGGACGGCATTAGCGGCGCGGTGAACAATTATGCCGCGGCCGAGACACAGATGGTCTCGATCGAATTGCGAGCCTTTGCCAAGATCTATCCCAACCTGGACAAGGAACAGCAGCAGGGCGGGCGTGATTTCTACAGCAGGATTCTGCCTGGTATCTTCCAAGGCAAGAACTGGAACGAGTAACTTCCTCCGCGGCGGGTGGCCTTCCGTCACCCGCCCGACCCACTCCAATTATCTTGCGAACCTGTCGGCGGCGGCTACCAGCGCGCGGCTGTTAGGTGCTTCAAAAGCGCTGTGGCCGCTGTCCGGCGTGATGATGAGTTCGGCTTCCGGCCAGGCACGGTGCAGCGCCCAGGCACTCTCCATGGGACACACCACGTCGTACCTGCCCTGCACAATGACTGCCGGTATGGCGCGGATTCGCGAGGCGTTCACCAGCAACTGATCGTCGGTCTCGAAGAAGCCCTTGTGGTAGAAGTAGTGCGCCTCAATGCGGGCGAAGGCGAGCGCGAATTCATCCTCTTCATAGTGGCCGGTGAAGGCCGGGTCGGGCAGCAACTTGGAGGTGGCGCCTTCCCAGCCGCTCCAGACTTTGGCCGCCGCCAGGCGCACCGCGGCGTCGTCGCTGGTCAACCGGCGGTAGTAGGCCGAGAGCAGATCGCCGCGCTCACTTTCGGGAATGTGCGCCAGGTAAGGCTCCCAGGCATCCGGGTAAAGCACGGACGCGCCGCGCTGATAAAACCAGTCGATCTCCTGTTTGCGCAGCAGGAAGATGCCGCGGAGCACCAGTTCGGTGGTGCGCTCGGGATGCGTTTCGGCATAGGCCAGCGCCAGCGTGGAGCCCCACGAGCCGCCGAATACCTGCCACCGCTCTATGCCCAGATGCTGGCGGAGCTTTTCGATATCGCTGACCAGGTCCCAGGTGGTGTTGGCTTCGAGCGAAGCGTACGGCGTGCTCTTGCCGCAGCCGCGCTGATCGAAATTGACGATGCGGTACTTCTCGGGATGGAAGAAGCGGCGCTGCTTGGGGTCGGAGCCGCCGCCGGGTCCGCCGTGCAGAAACACGACGGGCTTGCCCGCGGGATTGCCGCTTTCCTCGTAGTAAAGCTCGTGGACCGGCGAAACCTGCAGCCGTCCCGTGCTGTAGGGCTCGACGGGCGGATAGAGCCAGGTTACGGGATCCTTCATGATCGATACATTAGGCATCGCGAGCAGTATAACTCCTAGCCAAGGGCTCCGCCCTTGAAATCCCTGCGGGATTTGGGAGGCAGAAGTCAGGAGACAGGAGTCAGAAGTCAGGAGTCAGAATGCGCGTGCACGTGAATGGTAGGAGAATTAAGGGTGTAAGCGCCTAGCGTTTCGGATTCTTCACGTCGGGACGAGGATCGGGTACGAAGCCGTCGCGGTTCGGCATGCGGATTCTGGGGAGCGTGGCCGCGTCGAGCACGGCATTTTCGGGGACGATCTTCGCCAGGGAGAGCACGTACGCGGTCACCGCATAGACCTGATTCGTGGTCAGGGTCCCTGGCCGGTCGAACGGCATGGCGCGGCGGACGAAGTCGAAGACGGTGGTGGCATACGGCCAGTAACTCTCCACAGTCTTGAGCGGCTTGTCGCTTGCCAGGGTGCCGCGGCCGCCCACCAGCGGCACACTGTCGCGGCCCTGCCCGACTGAGCCGTGGCACTTCAAACAACGATTGGTATAGATCTCCTTGCCTTCCACCGCCGACCCGGTTCCCGGCGGCAGCCCCTTCCCATCGGGCTGCACCGAAATATCCCACTGGCGGATTTCGTCGAGCGAGGGCGCGCGGCCCACACCGTACTTCGGCGATTGCGCCAGTGCGCCGGCCGTCCACAATAGCAGCAGCCACCTAGACATGCGAGACGCTCCCATCGGCGGCAATCTTCCACGACTTCACGCCGTTGTAGTGGTACGTCGACTTAGCGCCGCGCACGGTTTCGAGCGCGTCGCGCGAAGGCTGCACGTAGCCCGTTTCGTCAGTACACCGCGACTGGACCGTGCTCTCGCCTCCCTGCCATTTCCACGGCAGCCGGAAGCGCGTGAAAGCCTTCGGCAGTACGGGCTGCTGCAGGGACGCGTCCAGCCAGGAGGCGCCGCCATCGGTGGAGACCTCGACACGGCGAATGAGTCCGGCACCCGACCAGGCGAGGCCGGTAATTTCGCAGAAGCCCGGCTTGATCCGCTGACCGCCCGAGGGGTAGGTGATCAGTGACTTGGCTTCCATGGCGAAGGTGAACATGCGGGCGGTGCCGTCGGCCATCAGGTCGGTATACTTCGCGGTCTCGTCGCGCGCCATGGTAGGTTCGGCGGCCACCAGGATGCGGCGCAGCCACTTCACGCTCACGTTGCCCTCCCATCCGGGCACGAAGAGGCGCAGCGGATAGCCCTGCTCCGGCCGCAAGGGTTCGCCGTTCTGACCCCAGGCGACCAGCATGTCGTCCATGGCCTTGGCGAGGGGCAGGCTGCGCTGCATCTTGCAGGCGTCGGCGCCCTCGGCGACAATCCACTTCGCGCCGGGTTGCACGCCCGCTTCGGCCAGCAGCAGCGCGAGGGGCACGCCGGTCCACTCGCTGCAACTGGCGAGTCCGTGACTCATCTGCGCGGTGGGAGCGGGCTTGGCGGCCCACTCGACGCCGGTATTTCCCGAGCACTCCAGAAAGTGTATGCGCGAGACGGAAGGCAGACGGCGGAGGTCTTCGACGGTGAAAACGATCGGCCGCTCCACCATGCCGTGGATCAGCAGGCGGTGCTGCGCCGGATCGATCCGCGGCACTCCCGAGTGGTGGCGCTCGTAGTGCAGCGAGGAGGGCGTGAGGATGCCCACCGACTCGCCGAGAGGAGTGCGGGTCTGCGAGGCTTCGAGGAAGCGGTCCTCGTCGAGGCTGCGCTTGGCGGTTTCAAACGGTGAACGTTCGCCGTACGCGCGCACCGTAGCGCCGAGGAGGCTGGGACCCGCCTCGGGCACCGGCGCGCCGCGCTTACAGGCCGCCAACAGAGCGCTGAGCGCCGAAGCACCGAGCCAGCGCCTTCGTGGAAGTGTCATAGGAGTCCTTGAGACATGGTAGTGCAGAATGAGCGCGTGATATTCTCAACGCAGGGTATTCCATTGACGCTCCGCTGGGTTTTGGCGATCGGCACCGTCCTGCTGGGTAGTCTTTACGCCTTTCAACAGCCCTTCCGCGAGTACCCCGGCGTCGAGTATCGCCTGGGCGACATTCCCCTGCCCCCCGACTGGCAGGAGAAGACAGAGTGGACCTTCGCGCGATTGATGTATCCTCCGGCCCCCGGCGGCCGGTACGGGCGCGGCTACGGCTTCCGCGGGATGCGCGGCAACGGAGACTGGACGGAGGGCAACACCATCTGGACTCAGGATTATCCGCGCGCCGACCGGCACTTTGTGCAGGCCGTCCGCCGCCTCACACGCATTCATGTGCGCTCCGTGGAACAGCCGGTCAACCTCAACGACGGCAGCGTGTACGACTGGCCGTGGCTATACGCCGTCCAGACGGGCCACTGGCAGCTTACCGATGCGCAGGCGAAGAGCATGCGCGAATACCTGCTGCGCGGCGGCTTCTTCATGGCGGACGATTTCTGGGGCGAAGGCGAGTGGGAGGTTTTCATGGCCAGCATGAAGAAAGTCTTCCCGGACCGCGACGTGGTGGAGTTGGATAACAAGGAGCAGATTTTCCACACGGTGTACGATCTGGACGATCGGTATCAGGTGGCCAGTCAGGGCTCGGTGCGCGCCGGCCGCAGTTGGAAGTGCGAGAACTGCCCCGACCACTGGCGCGGCATCTATGACGATCACGGCCGCATCATGGTGGCCATCACCTTCCAGTCGGACATCGGCGATTCCTGGGAATGGGCTGACGCCCCCACGTACCCGGCACACTACGCCGCCCTGGGCATCCGCATCGGAGTGAATTACATTATTTACTCGATGACGCACTGAGGGGGTGGCGGGTGAACGCTACCTTACCACTCGGAGATGTGGGTACCGTCCAGACCGATTTTGGTGGAGCCGCTGTGAACGTCGCCGATTCCGGGATTGTTAGTATCCATGGCGTTGGCGGAATCTTCGGGCACCGGCTTCCAGGAGTTGTATAGGCCGGTGATGGGATCAACCGGTATCTCTTTGAGATAGCCTGCCGAAACCAGATCGTCCAGCCCGTGGGGCGCGGCCTGGTGATCGTAGATGTACTGCTGGATCGCCATCCGCATGCTGAAGAGATTGCTCTTCAGGACCGCCTCGCGGGAGCGGGTGGTCTGCTTGGTATACATCGGAATCGCCATGGTCAGGAGGATGACGATAATCGTCACCACCACCATCAATTCGACGAGAGTGAATCCGCGCTGCCGACGCATGCCTATATTCATTTTGACGGATAACGGGGCCAGAGTGTTGATTCTGGCCGGCTGACCGGATAGTAAACCTTCGTTAACCTATGTCGACTTGTGAACAGGCCGGGCGCGCTGATAGTTTTGGCCTAACGTTCCTTTCTACTACTTAGGGCCCAAACGGCGGCGACACCGAATGGGCCCACCGGACTTTACAGAAGCCCACCTTTTCCAATAATCTCGAATGGTGTCATCCACCGTTACCGCTTTGCGCGCGAGATTTCGCAGCCATCGAATTGAAAACTTCACCGAATCGGTGATCCGCGAAATGACCCGCCTTGCCATGCGCCACGGGGCCATCAACCTGGCTCAGGGCTTCCCCGATTTCCCCGCCCCGGCGGCGCTCAAACAGGCCGCAGCGGACGCCATCGCCGCCGACATCAATCAGTACGCCGTCACCTGGGGCGCCAAACCCTTCCGCGACGCCATCGCCGCGAAATATGCCCGCATCTATGGCATGGAGTTCGACCCCGAGCGCGAGATTACCGTCTGCTGCGGCGCTACCGAAGGCATGGTGGCCAGTATGCTCGCCTGCCTGAATCCCGGCGACGAAGTGGTTCTCTTTGAGCCCTTTTACGAGAATTACGGACCCGACACGCAGCTCTGCGGCGCGGAACGGCGCTTCGTGAAACTCTACGGTCCCGATTGGACTTTCGACCCGGAGGAATTGCGCCGCGCTTTCAATTCGCGCACCAAGGCGATCGTCCTCAATACGCCGAATAATCCCACCGGTAAAGTCTTTGGGCTGGCCGAATTGAAGCTGATCGCCGAACTCTGCCAGGAATTTGACGCCCTGGCCATTACCGACGAGATCTACGAGCACATCCTGTACGATGGCGCCGTCCACATTCCGATCGCCTCGCTGCCCGGCATGCGCGAGCGCTCGATCCTGGTCAACAGCATGAGTAAGACCTATTCGGTGACGGGATGGCGCGTGGGCTGGGTATTGGCGCCCCCCGATCTGACCGATTCCATCCGCAAGGTTCACGACTTCCTGACCGTGGGCGCGGCGGCCCCTCTGCAGGCTGCCGGAGTGATGGCGCTCGGCTGGGGCGACGACTATTATCTGAAGCTATCCACCGAATATGCCGCGAGACGAGATCATATCGTGGAGTCGCTGGAAAGTGCGGGATTTCACTGTCACGTGCCTCGTGGCGCTTATTACGTTATGACGGACGTCACCTCATTCGGCTTTCCTGACGATGTAGCGTTTGTCAGTCATCTAATTGAAACTTTGGGGGTTGCGGCAGTGCCCGGATCCAGCTTTTATTCGCACTCCGGGGACGGCAAGCAAAAAGTCCGCTTTTGTTTCTGCAAGAAATATGAGACTCTGGAAGCAGCAAGGCGACAATTAATAAAGCTTAAGACATAGTATTAAGCTCAAATTCACTCGGAGCCGGAACTATATGTTGCCAGAGTTTTTGCTACCGGAGACCACGGTCCGCGAAGCTGGGATCGGACCCGCCATCAATTTAGGAACCGAACAGGGTGGTACGTTGATTCTCACCCTCGGTATCACCCGCATCATTGAACAGGAGAGCCTTGACATCTCCATTTGGGGTTCCGAAGACGGAACCACATGGGCAGCCAAGCCTCTGGTGTCATTCCCACAGAAATTCTATTGCGGCACGTACCAGATTCTTTTGGACCTCTCGGAGCGTCCTGAAGCAAAATTCATTCGCGCCAAATGGGCCGTCAATCGCTGGGGTAAAGGCGAGCCGAAGCCCCTCTTCACCATCTATCTCTTCGCACAACAAATGGACCGCCAACTCGCCGCGATGGGCGCTTAATTTCCGAGAAAGGCGAAGGTTGTGGACAGGCGACGGAAGGCGATGGCCTGTCCTACGGCTATTCGTGTTTCTCGAGTTGGAGCGTGATGGTGCCGATGGTGATCTGCATGCGGACACGGATTTGCACGGGAAGATGGCGGCGGTCGTCGGTAAACCAGAGGCTCAAGTGGGCGGGACGGTGGTAGAGGGCGTCGTTAAACAGGTAGGCTTCGTAGCGAATGGTGTGGAAGACGCCTTCGGGGGTCTTCACGTCCTCGCGCGCCTGCGCCTCCACTTTGGCCATCACACTTTTCTTGCCGTCGGTGACCGGGATGGTGGTGCTTTGTCCCGGCTCGAGATTCAGGGTGCGCATGAAGAACATGCCGCCGAGCACGTCGTGTACGCAGGGGGGAATTTCTATTTCGCGCTGCAATAGCACAGCGTTCTTGACCCGGTCGCGCTCGAGGTAGGTGGCTTTCCGATTGGCGCCATCGTAGGTGATGCGCGTCTCTCTCTGCCGGCTGCCCTCGTTGGAGGTGAACTGCGACGATTCGGCGCAGACGCCCGGGCCTAGGTTGGCGGCGTAATCGTCCTCCACGCGGAAGAGCTTGGAGACCAGTCCCGCCGATTCCAGGTGGAGATTGACATGCCAGCCGGAACGGGGCGCGGCGCTCCACTCGATCTTGGCTTTACCGGCGGTGATGAGCCGCCACTCGACGTTGTAGTAGAGCGTTTCCTTGGCCGGTAGGGCGTTGCTTTGCGCGAAAACGATTGGCGACACGGCCAGGCCCAACGCCATCAACCTGAAGAGCATGAAGTGTCAGTGTCTCAGATGCGCGGCGGACGGCGCAAATCCGCGGAACACCAGCGGGGCGTGCTGCGTATCCTCAAGAGCTACCTGCTAATAAGGACGCCGCCTGGGCGTCATGAAAAGGGATAATACGAAGCATATGGCATCCGGCACCCTGGTCCGCCGCCCGGCGGTTTTGCTTGCGTTCGCGCTCTGCGCCGTTGGCGGTGTGGTCACCCTGCTGGGGCGGTTGGCGGGCGGTCCGGCCGTGGAGATCAAGAAAACCGCGCTGACCAGTGAAGCGGGCGCGCACGCTTACCCGTCCTTTTCGCCGGATGGCAGCCGCGTGGCTTATAGCGAACACGATTCCTCGAAGGACGCCGTTTTTCACATTTACGTGCGGCCGGTGGTTGGCGGCACGCCGCTGCAGGTGACCAACGGCGAGGGCAGCGATATCGGACCGGTCTGGTCGCCCGACGGCGGCAGTCTGGCCTTCCTCCGTCTGGTGGAGGATCAGGCGCAGGTGATCGTGGTGGCTGCGGCCGGAGGCACGGAACGCAAGGTGGTGCAGTTCGACGCGCCAACGAGCGAGGATGAGGACGTGGAAGTGTCGCCGTCCGTCTCGTGGAGCCGCGATGGCAAGACGCTCGTGGTTTCGGCGCCCGCCGGAGATCAGCACGTGCCCGCCATCTCCACGGTTCCGGCGGAAGGCGGCGCTCTGACGGCCCTCACCAAGCCCGCCGAAGACTCTCGCGGCGATACGAATCCGGCCGTTTCTCCGGATGGCAAGAGCATCGCCTTCGTCCGCAAATTGGACAGCCAACGGTCCGACATATACCTGTGCGATATGAAGGGCGGCGCGGTCCGGCAGTTGACGTTCGACGGCAACGGGATTCGCGGGATCGCCTGGAATCCGGGCGGTCAGGACCTGATGTACTCGTCCAACCGCGGCCAGGGCTGGCGCTTGTGGCGCGTGCCGGCATACGGCGGCAGTCCGCGCGATCTGCTGGTTTCGGGCAATCACGCCACCTATCCCTCGGTGGCGATGAAGGGCAGCCGCCTGGCTTTTACGGAAAGCCCTTCGGTTTCCGAGGTCTGGATCGCACAGATTGGCGCGCTGGATCCGGAGCATGAACGGCCGCTGCTCCGCTCCTCGGGGCGCGAACGCAACCCGGCCTTTTCGCCCGATGGAAAACGCGTGGCGGACATCTCCGACCAGAGCGGCGATCAGGAAATCTGGATCACTGAGGCCGATGGAACGCGGACGCAGATCACGCGACTGGAGGGCAGGCGGATGACCTCGCCCGCCTGGTCGCCGGATGGCAAAATGCTGCTGGTGGTGGCGCATGGACAGAACGGTCCCGAGGTCTTCACCGTACCCGCGGCGGGCGGCAAGACCACGCGGGTACTGACCGACGCGAATGACGCATCGTGGTCGCACGACGGCAAGGCGATCTACTATTCGTCGCGCATGGGTGGGGAAATCTGGAAGGTGGCGGCAGACGGGACCAATCCCGTGGAGATTACCAAGATGCATGCCGGCGGGAACGACCCGCACGAGTCGGCCGACGGAAAGTATGTCTACTATCGCAGCCGCCGCTCCATCTGGCGCGCTCCCTCGGAGGGCGGAGAAGGCGAAGAGGCCTTCGTGCCGGAACACGATTTGATGTGGGACGGTATTCAGACTACTGCCAAAGGCGTCTACTATCTGGAATTCACGCGCAGCGGCCGCGCGCTGGTGGTTGTATGTTACGATTTCGCCGCCAAGAAGAGCCAGCCGGTCGTGCGGTTTAAGAATACGAATGGCTTCGAGGGCTATTCGATTTCGCCCGACGGAAAGTTCGTTCTGTATTCCAAGGTGGACCAGAATGAGACTAATCTGGAGTTGGTGGAAAACTTTAAGTGAAACAGGACGCGTCGTTCTTTGAAGGCAAGGAGTCCGTCCTGGTTTTTATCGCCAGGAAACTGGCGGATGCGCTGAAGTTGGAAGCCGTTCTGGAAGAATCCGGCATCGATTTCGGAGTGGAGGCGGATGAGTACCGGGGCGGTATTATCTTCCGCACGATTCGCACGGGCGCGTTTTTCTACGTGCTCCCGGAGGCGGTGGCGGAGGCGCACCAGGTGCTGCAATCTCACGGCTACACTCCGCACGTGGAGTAGGACAAAAGCCGCCGATCCACGCAGATAAACGCCGATGAGAAAACGATGTCCCACTTATCCGCGTTTACCGGCGTGGATCGGCGGCGTAGGATAAGCTTCAGCTTGTCCAAAGCACCTGACCGGTTTTCTTGTATGATCTATAGACGCCGGAAAACATGCGCACTGTCAGTCACTACGAGATGATCGAGAAGTTGGGCGAGGGCGGCATGGGCGTCGTCTGGAAGGGGCGCGACACCAGGCTGGATCGTTTCGTAGCCATCAAGTTCCTGCCACCCGAACGGACGGCCGATCCCGACCGCAAGCGGCGATTCGCGCAGGAGGCCAAAGCGGCGTCGGCGCTGAATCATCCGCGCATCATCACCATCTACGACATCGATCACGCCGACGGGTCCGACTTCATCGTGATGGAGTACGTGGCCGGCAAGACGCTGGAGCAGTTGATTCCGCCCAAGGGCATGAAGATGGCCGACGCGGTGCGGTACGCCACGCAGATTGCCGATGCTCTGGCGGCGGCGCACGCGGCCGGCATTGTGCATCGGGATTTGAAGCCGGCCAACGTGATTGTGAGCGACACCGGGCAGGTGAAGGTGCTGGATTTCGGACTGGCCAAGCTGACGGAAGAAGCCAGTTCCAGCGAAGTGGACAACACCCGCACCATCGCCGAACTGGCGAAGACGGAGGCCGGCACGATTGTCGGCACCACCTGCTACATGTCGCCGGAACAGGCGGAGGGCAAGAAGGTGGACGCGCGCAGCGACATCTTCTCTTTTGGCGCCGTGCTCTACGAGATGCTGACCGGCAAGCGGGCATTTCAGGGCGATTCGAAGATGTCGACGCTGGCGTCGATTTTGCGGGGCGACCCCGAACCGCTGGACAAACTCGCGGTGGGAGCGCCGCGCGACCTTCTTCGCATTGTGCAGCGCTGCCTGCGCAAGGATCCCAACGACCGCGCGCAGAGCATGGCCGACCTGCGCATCGCTTTAAAGGAGATCACCGAAGAGTCCGAATCGGGTCTGCTGGTAGTGCCGGCCGCAACGGCGCGCAAGGCCTCGCGCAAAGGGTTATGGGCCGGGGCAGCGGTGGCAGTTCTGGCTGTAGGCGGCGGCGCGGCCTATCTGCTTCCCTGGGGCAAAAGCGCGCCGGAGCAGCCCTTGCAGGCAACGCAGCTCACTTCCTACCAGGGCGTTGAAAGGTCACCGACTTTTTCACCGGATGGGAACCAGGTGGCCTTTGCCTGGAACGGCGAGAAGGGCGATAACTACGACATTTATGTCAGCTTGTTGGGCACCGGGAAGCCGCTTCGCCTGACGACGGATCCTGAGTCGGATCTCAGTCCCTCCTGGTCGCCCGACGGCCGCTGGATCGCATTCGTCCGGGGAGATGGGATCTTTGTTATTCCGCCGCTGGGAGGCGTCGAACGCCGGGTAGCGCAGGGCGCGATTCGGAGAGTTTCGCAGTTCGGCTTGAGCGTGCCGGGCAGCCTAGTGAGCTGGTCGCCGGACGGGCGCTGGCTGGTGGCCTGCATGCGGGAACCCGGCGCGCTGAGTGAAGGCATTTACCTGGTGTCGCTCGAAAACGGCGAGAAGCGGCGGCTCACCACTCCGCCGAAGGGCGCCAACGGCGATTTCTTCGGGGCAATTTCGCCCGACGGAAAGAACCTGGCCTTCAGTAGGATTCTGTTGTCAGGCACCGATACGATGAGTGACAGCGACATCTATACGATGCCCCTGGGGAGCGATTACTCTCCGAAAGGCGAGCCACGGCCGATTACGGCCGACAAGGTAATGACGCGTGGGTTGGCTTGGACAGCGGATAGCACCGAACTCGTCTTTTCGTCGTTCAAAGGCGGTTCGATGTCGTTGTGGAGAGTGGGTGTTAGCGGCGCGCAGAAACCGGTCAAGATGACCGTGGGGGAGAGCGGATCGGAACCGGCGATTTCCCATTCGGGTCGCCGCCTGGCGTACCAGCAAAGCCGGCCGGCTGATCTCAATATTTGGAGAAGCAGTATCTCCGATGCGTCCGCCACACCAGTTTCGCTGATTGCCTCCACGAGGCCGGACCAGTCGCCGCAATACTCGCCAGACGGCAAGAAGATCGCATTCAGCTCAGAGCGGTCGGGGCCCAACGCGATCTGGGTATGCGACGCCGATGGCGGCAACGCCGTGCAGTTGACCACGGCAGGCTCCTCCGGTTCGCCCTCGTGGTCGCCGGACAGCCAGCGGATAGCGTTCGATCATGTAACTGACGCCAAATGGCAGATTTTCACGATCAGCGCGCAGGGGGGAACCCCACGGCAACTCACTTCGGGGCCAGAGGCCCACACGCGGCCGTCGTGGTCGCACGACGGTCAGTGGATCTATTCAACCGGTGGCAACGCCATCGTTAAGACTCCGTCCGGCGGTGGAACTCCCGTAAAGCTGTACAGTGGCGGGGGCACCAATCCAGTGGAATCCGTGGACGGTAAAACGATTTATTGGCAAAGGGAAACAATCATCTGGAAAGCGGGGACAGACGGTAGTAGCGCAGGCCCGCTATTCGACGAGCCGACCTTCATGAACGGTATCGCTGTCACGGGGGATGGGATTTACTATCAAGCGGCCAGACCCGATCTCAGGCTGATGTTCTTCAGTTTCTCTACCGGCCGTTCGCGGCCGATCATGCGTCCGGGCAAACTCACGGGGCTGGGCGTGACGGTCTCGCCGGATCAGAAGTGGATTCTCTATTGTCAGAGGGACGCCGAGACCACGGCCGATTTGATGCTGGTGGATCCGTTCCGGTAGCGGCTGAAAGCACAAGTTAGCAGACCGACGACAAAAGGCGATCGTCCGTCCTACTCACCCTAACGGAGCATGGCGTCGATGGTGGTTTGGGCTATGGGGTGGTAGCCGGGACGGGCGCGCCGGTAGATCTCTCTGGCGTATTCCTGTCCGTCGGGCGTCTTCATGAGTTCGGCATAGAGCGGCTTGAGGAACTTGCGGCGTCCCACGGAGCAGAGGAATTGGACCATGCGGGGCATGGCCGGCTGGTAATTCTGCTGCACCGCCATGAGCAGCCACTGCGCCAGAATCTCGGAGTTGCCGGTCTGCGTGAATTGGAACTCGCGATCCAGTTCCGCCATATCGGGATTTTGCCGCGTGCGCAGAAAGTGCAGCCATTGGTGGGTGGTCCACGCGGTGCGGTCGGCTGATTCGATCCGGTCGAAGGCACTGGACTGAGGCTCGGCGGCGCCGGCGGGAACGCCAGAACGGAAGATCCACTCGTCCACCGGAACATCCGCCATCATCTGCGCGCGCAGGTATTCCAGAAACTGCCCGGTGGTGATGCTCTGGAATGCGAAGTGGTCGAAGTAGGCGTGCAGAAAGGCGTCGAAGCGTTCGCGGCCGACGGTCTGTTCAATGGTGCGGAGCATGAGCGCGCCTTTCTCATAGGGCACGAGGGTACAGCCGTCGTCGGGATCGCGGCCTTCGAGGTCGATATGCAGGACGGTGTCGGAAGCGGGCAGCGCGTTCATTTCGCGCTCCAGTTCGCGGCGGCCGAGCACTGCTTCCATTTCGGCGCGCTCCGTGCCGTAGACTTTTTCGAGAATGCGGCGCTCCAGATAGACGGTGAAACCCTCATTGAGCCAGAAGTCGCTCCACGTGGCGTTCGTCACCAGATTGCCGGACCAGGAGTGCGCCAATTCGTGCGCCACCAGGGAGACCAGACTGCGGTCGCCCGCGAGGATGGTGGGAGTGGTGAAGGTGAGGCGCGGATTTTCCATGCCGCCGAACGGGAAACTGGGCGGCAGCACCAGCAGATCGTAGCGGCCCCAGCGATAGGGGCCGTACATGGCTTCGACGGCCGCGATCATGGCCTCGGTGTCGGCGAACTCGTGCGCGGCGGCATCGATGAGCGAGGGTTCGGCATACACGCCGGAGCGCGGTCCGAGTTCGCGGAATGACAAGTCTCCCACGGCCAGCGAAATGAGGTACGACGGTACGGGCTGTTCCATGCGGAAGCCGCCGTCCTGCATATCGGCGCCCATAACGGCGCGCATCCCTTCGGGCGCGGCGATCTTCGCGGTGAAGGTGACGCGGACGCCGGGCGTATCCTGCAGGGGGATCCAGCTTCGGGCGTGAATTGCCTGGGATTGGGTATACAGAAAGGGATGGTGTTTGCCGGCCGTCTGCGGAGCGTCGAGCCATTGGAGTCCGGACGCCGCCGGGGAAGTGGAATAGTGTACGCGGACCGAATCAACGCCGGCCGAGGGGACGATGCGCAGCGGCGCGCCCAGGACCGGATCGGCCTGACCGAGTTCGAAAGAGTCGGCATGGTCGACGGAGTGGATGGTGAGGTCGCGCGTATCGAGCACGAGGTCGCCGGGAGCGTGGCGATCGAAATGGATGGCGCAGGAGCCTTCGAGAGTCTTGCGGTCGAAGCTGACCGTCAAATCGAGGTCGAGGTGGCGGACGCGGATCTGGTCGGGCCGTGAATAGGAATGGACATCCATAAGTTCATGGTAGAATCAATTCGTTCCCACCTCCTAAGTTTCACAAGAGAAGATTACTTTTTGGACAGCACACCTGTATGCAGAAGAGAGTTCTGGCAGTTGTAAGCGATCTGTTTTTTTCCGTCAAGCTGACCGACGCCGCAAAGCGTTCCGGGTTGGCCCTGGAATTCGTAAAGGAGCCCGAGTTAGTACTGGAAAAGGCACAGGAAAAGCCGTCCCTGATTATTTTCGACCTCAATTTTGAGGCGGCCGAACCCCTGAAGCTGATCGCGAAGTTGAAGGGCAAGAGTGAGACCAAGGGCATTAGCCTGATTGGCTACCTTTCGCACATTCAAGCGGAATTGAAGATGCAGGCCCAGGATGCCGGATGCGATATGGTGCTGGCCCGGTCGGCTTTCTCGCAGAATCTGCCCTTGATTTTCAAACGCCACTCCGGCGTGGGGTAACACGGGGCGGCCGCCGCCCGGTATGCTGGAGTACATGAACCGGCGACATTTTCTGGCGGCATCTGCGGGGGCTGCCCTGCTCCCTGGCGTTTCCACTGCCCTGCAAGGGACTGACACCGAATCGGCCGCGCCCGAGTATCAAAAGCCCGTCTTCAATCTTCACAAGACTGTAACCTCTCCCGTCAAGATTGCTTCGATCGACCTGTTGCAGGCCGGGAAAAGCTACTTCGTGCGCACGCGCTCTACCGACGGCGCCGAGGGCGTGGTGATGACCAAGGATATGGAAGACTTCATTCCGATCCTGCAGCGGCGGGTGATTCCGCACTTTCTGGGCAAGGATGCGCGCGACGCCGAGACGCTGGTGGACGACGTCTACATCGCCAACTACAAACTCTCCGGGCAGGCGCTCTGGTGTCCGGTCGCGTATGTGGAGCAGTGCCTGTTCGACCTGATGGGGAAGTCGATGAAGAAGCCGGCGGGCGAGTTGATGGGCGGGATTCTGCGCAAGGAAATTCCGGTGTACCTCTCCGGGTCTGGCCGGGACACGACGGCGGAGCAGGAAGTGGACGTCTACGTGAAGGGTGTGGAGTTCACGGGGGCGAAGGCGGTGAAGTTCAAGATTGGCGGCCGGATGAGCGACAACAAGGACGCGTCGCCGGGGCGCACCGACAAGCTTCTGGAACTGGCGGCGCAGAAACTGGCGGGCAAGGTGACGCTGATGGCCGACGCCAACGGATCCTACGGCGCGACGCAGGCTATCGCCATCGGTAAGCGACTGCAGGAGATGAAATATCTCTGGTTCGAGGAGCCGTGTCCGTGGGAGGAACTCAGCGAGACGAAGAAGGTGGCCGACGCGCTTTCGATGAAGGTGGCATTCGGCGAGCAGGATTCGAGTCTGTGGCTGTTCCAGTGGATGATCGAGAACAAGGTGATGAGCGTGGTGCAGCCGGACCTGAATTATAACGGCGGCTTCACCCGCGCGGCGCGAGTGGCGCGAATGGCGCGGAAGCACAATTTGTGGATCTGCCCGCATAATACGCAGACCGGCGCGGCGTCGGTGAATATTCTGCAATTCGCCGCGACGACGCCGAATATCGGGCCGTATATGGAGTATGTCTGGCGCGCGCCGCAAAAGAAGGAGAGCTGGTTCACGCCGAATTTCGAGATTCGGAATGGCGTGATTCCGGTGCCTACGGGTCCGGGCCTGGGACTGGAATTCGATCAGGAATATCTGAAGAAAGCGACGCTGATCCGGTAAAGCAGATCCGATTACCCTTGCGCGGACCGCCACCCTGTGCTAGCTGTTAGCTGGAAGGAGCGATTACGCCATGCGCAATACGCTGCTCATTTGTCTACTGGCAAGTACGCCGATCTTCACCGGATGCGGCAGGGAAACCCACCGCGAGGCAGTGGCGCTTTGCCAGACGCTGGAAAAGAATCAGCCAAATTACAACACCGCCAACGGAATGGAACGCGATCTGGTGGCCAGTACGCGCAGTTGGACGGAGACGATCATGACGGCGGGCGGCGGTCACGGCGCTGAACTGACGCAGAATGGCGGGGTTGCCCGGGAACTGGCGAAATCCGCCGACCTGATCAGCACGCAACTCGGCGAACTGCGGAAGGTTGTGTACGATCAGCAGTTGCAGAAGGAAGAATTGCAGACCGTGCGCACGACGATCAATGCGCAGATTTCGAAGCGCCAGAAGTTCCTGCAGGAACTGCGGACGGCGCTGCAGCAGACCGCGGAACAGTTCGATGCGCTGGCGCAAAGCCGCGCGTACAAAGGCGACACGTATCCGCCGGGAATCGACCGGGTTTCGCAGATCGTGCAGAGCTACCATACGCCGGAAGACGCGGTTCGTCAGGCGGTGGAATCGCTGAAGCCGGACTACGGCATCACCGGGACCGCCGGCGGAGTGTGATGCGCGGGCATGGGCGGCGCCATCGGCGCCCGTAGCCTACCAGGGCCGCGCCCGTTTTAGCGACGCTTTTTGTGATGGCCGGCGGGGCGGGAAGGCCGCTCGACGGACGCGGTCGCTGGCGTGGCGGCGGCAGCGGCGGGATCCAGTTTGCTCAGGATGCGGTCCTTGATCCAGTGGGGATCCCACCATTCGCGGGCGTTCACCTGGACTCCGTCGATCTGCATGCTGAAGTGGACGTGGACGCCGCCGGCCAGACCGGTGGAGCCGGCGATTCCCATGCTCTGCCCCTTCTTCACCATGTCGCCGACTTTGACGTCGATCTGGCGCATGTGGCCGTAAATGGATTGCAGCGCGTAGCCGTGGTCGAGCACCACGCAGTTGCCGTAAATGCCCAGGTCGGCGGCCCAGATCACCTTGCCGTCGTTGGCGGCGTTCACGGGACCGTTGGCGACATCCGACAGGTCGAAGCCGAGGTGTACGGCCTGATCGATCTTCTTGCCGTTGTGCATCCAATCGCGGACGTCGGCGAAGTTGGCCTCTTCCTTGCCCCAGTGGATAAAGGGGCCGCTCCAGAGGATCTTCTCTTCGGTCTTGAAACGCAGATCGGCAAGCTGCTTATTGTTCTTGGCGCGCAGTTCGGTATTGATCTTGTCGAAGCGCGAGACCAGGTCGGGGCCGGGGGCGATCTGGCCCGTGGGGTCAACCGAGTTCACCAGTTTTTCGAGCAGCTTGTCGTCGGCCTCCACCTGGCGGACGCGGAACTTTTTGGGGAAGAGCTTGAACGTGAAGTGCGCGGTGGCTTCGGTGCCGGCCTGATTGCGCGCGTAGACCAGCGGAGTCACGTCATCGGGCAACTCCCAAGAGTAGGCGAACATGGCGAAGCGCTCGCCGGAGGGGCGGCCGGGAAGCGGAAAGCTGCGGAAGGTATAGGGGCCGACCTTGACGCCGGATTCGTTGTAATTGCCGCTGGCCGTGAAGGTGACCAGTTCCATGCCGCCCTGATTGATGTAGTGCTGATTCTCATCGGCGATGACGCGGGGCGGAGCGAGGACCACGTCCACATCGGTGGCGGCAGTATCGGTGCTGCCGCGCAGATCGTTGGAGACGGTTTCCACCACGATGCGCGCCTTGCCCTCTTTGAGGTTCGGCGCTTTGTTCTTGCCGGCATCGAAAGCGAAGGTGCGGCCGGGTTCGTGACGGTGCCAGACGAAACGCGTGGAGGGCGAGGTTTGATCCAGCAGCGTGACGCGCTGGCCGTTCTGTTCCAGGTACGCGGTGACGCGGCGCACGCCGTGCGGATTGGTCTCCTGGACGGTGACGGGCGTGCTCACGCCGATCACTTTCACCGGTGGATTGATACTCAGCGCGGTGTGTCCGGACATGACGAACAGAGAAATCGTACCGATGACGATGAGGGAAACAAGGATGATGAGTGCTTTCACTGTGTTGGTTTTTTTGCCCAGGAATCGAGCCAGTCGATGACGGTTTTATACCAGAGCAGGCTGTTCTGCGGCTTCAGCACCCAGTGGCCCTCGTCCGGGAAGAGGAGGAGCTTGGAGGGTACTTTCTGCATCTGGAGCGCGGTATAGAGTTGCAGGCCCTGGGTGTACGGTACGCGGAAATCGAGTTCGCCGTGCACCACCAGAGTGGGCGTATGGAAGTCTTTGACGTAACTGCTGGGCGACCATTTCTGATACTCCTCGGGCTTGTCCCAGGGAGTGCCGCCGTATTCCCAGAGCGGGAACCAGAGTTCTTCGGTGGCGCCGAATTCGCTGACCAGATCGTACACGCCATCGTGGGTCACCAGGGCCTTGAAACGCTGCGTGTGGCCCAGCATCCAATCGATCATGTAGCCGCCGTAGGAGGCGCCGGCGGCGACCATTCTGGTGGAATCGACATAGGGGAGATTGGAGGCGTAATCGGTGACTGCCATGATGTCGTCGAAGGCCTTGCCGCCCCAATCGTTATTGATCTCGTCGATGAATTTCTGGCCGTAGCCAGTGGAGCCGCGCGGATTCGGCATCACCACCACGTAGCCGGCGGCGGCGAACACCTGCTGGTTCCAACGATAGCTCCAACCGTATCCCCAATTGCCCTGCGGTCCGCCGTGAATCATCAGCAGGACCGGGTATTTGTGCGCGGGGTTGAAGCCGTAGGGCTTCACGATGAAGCTCTGAATGTGGGCGCCGTCCGGGGCCGTCACTGAGACTTCTTCGAGCGGCGCCATCTGGACGCCGTTCAGCACGTCGTCGTTGAGGTGCGTGAGGGCCACCGGAGCGCCGCCGCTATTGGATGCGCGGTAGATCTCGCTGGGCGAGACGCCGGTCATCTGGGTGTAAACCATGGTGCGGCCATTGCGCGTAAACTGCATGTCGTCTAGTTCGCTCTCGCCGCTGGCCACCACGCGAATGGAGCCGCCGTTGACGGACATCAGTTGGATGGCCTGGCGGCCGCGATCAGTCGTCGTGAAGAAGATATTGGCGGAGTCACTGGACCAGACGAAGCTGTTCACCCACCGGTCCATGGTCTCGGTGAGATTGGTGAGTTTGCCGGTGGCGCGCTCCAGCACCAGGAGGCGGAAGCGATCGCTCTCATACCCGGGACGAAATTGGGCGCGCCAGGCGAGGTACTTGCCGTCGGGCGAATAGTGGGGACTGGAATCGGAGCCGGGGTTGGTGGTGATTTTGCGCGGATCGCCGCCCGCGATGGAGACGGCGAAGAGATCGGAATTCGTGCTGGTGGCCGGCACCGGGTCGCCATTCATGGAGTAGCAGACTTCCTGGCCGTCGGGGGAGATGTCGTAGTCGTCGGGTCCGCCGAGGGAGAAGGGCGGGACGTCGCGATTGCCGGGCGTGAGGTCTTTGGGCGCGCCGCCGCCAACCGGGACCACCAAGAGATGACTGCGGCGGCGACCCTGCCACTGCGTCCAATGGCGATAGAGGAGTTCGGTGTAAATGTGCGCTTTGACCTTGCTGGTCTTGTCGGCGTCGAGATTCTTCTGATTGCAGGAATCATCGGCGCCGCAGTCGGGGTAAACGGCGCTGGTGAAGACGAGATTCTTGCCGTCGGGCGAGAAGATTTCGCCGTCCGCCTCAGTGGAGAGCGTGGTGACCTGTTTGGCGTTGCCGCCGTCGGGGTCCATGAGCCAGATCTGCGAGGAGCCGCCGCGATCGGAGATGTAGGCGATGCGTTTGGAATCGGGCGACCAGCGGGGCCGCTCGTTGTCGCTGCCTTCGTGGGTGATCTGTTTGGGCGTGCCGCCATCGATGGGCACCAGCCAGATCTGCGCCGGCTTATTGTTGGCCGCTACGTCGACGTTCTGCACGGTGAACGCGACCCATTGACCGTCGGGCGAAATCTGCGGATCGCTCAGACGTTTGAGCTGCATCATCGTGCTGGCGTCGAAGGGTCGCTTCTGGGCGCATACCAGCGCTGCGGAAGCGAGCAACAGGAACAGGCGGCGCATACATGACGATTGTAACGCGGCTGGAGGCTCGCCCCACCTGCTGTGCTAGCATGGAATTTCCAAACTATTTTGATAAAAGCCGTCAAAGGAACCAGGGATTTACTGCCTCCATCCACCGCAGTGTGGAACCGTGTGGAAGGGGTGGCGCGCGCAGTTTTCCGAGCCTACAACTACCACGAAATCCGCACTCCGATTTTGGAGGAGACGCAGCTTTTTGCGCGCGGCGTGGGCGCCGAAACCGACATCGTCACCAAGGAGATGTACACGTTCACGGACCGCGACGAGACGTCGCTCACACTGCGTCCGGAGAACACCGCGAGCGTGATCCGCGCGTACATCGAGCACCGGCTGGATCAGCGTCCGGGCGTGCAGAAGCTGTACTACATGGGTCCGATGTTCCGCCGCGAACGGCCGCAGAAGGGCCGGTACCGCCAGTTCTTCCAGATTGGCGCGGAGGCCATCGGCAGCGAATCGCCGGCGGTGGACGCGGAAGTGATTGAGATGGTGCTGGAGATTCTCGATCGGGCCGGACTGAGCGGCTACAAGCTGCTGCTGAATTCGGTGGGCGATCACAACTGCCGTCCGCAATTCGTGGAGCGGCTGCGCGAGGAATTGAAGGGCGTGGCATCGCAGATGTGCGGCGATTGCCAGAGGCGCGCGGAGACCAATCCGCTGCGCGTGCTGGATTGCAAAGTGGAAGCCGACCAGGCGATTATCGACAAGCTGCCCAGCATCACCGATTCGCTGTGCGAGCCCTGCCGGACGCATTTCGCGGCCGTCAGGCAGTTTCTGGACGATCGCGGAATTGCCTACGAGGTGAAGCCGCGTATGGTGCGCGGGCTGGACTACTACATGCGGACCACGTTCGAGGTGGTGCACGGCGCACTGGGCGCGCAGAATTCGGTACTGGGCGGCGGGCGGTACGACGGGCTGGCCGAATCGCTGGGCTCCAGGGTGCATTCGCCGGGGATCGGATTTTCCATTGGGGAAGACCGCCTGGTGATGAGCGTGGAAGATGGGCAGAAGCCGGAAGCGCTGGAAGTGTTCATCGCCGCATTGGGCGAAGCGGCGCTGCGGCACGCTGCCGTAATGGCTCGCGACTTTCGCCGCGCCGGCCATTCCGTGGAACTGGTGGAAGCGAAACTGAAACGGGCCATGGAACTGGCCAACAAACTGGGCGCGCGCTTCACCCTGATCGTGGGGGAGAATGAAATGACGGCGGGCCGCTACGCGCTCAAAGAAATGGCCACGGGCGAGCAGCAGGAATTGACCCAGGAAGAAATCGCTACGAAGCTCGCCGCTGCGTAGGAAACGAAAACAATCGATATGGAAACCTCTGTTGCACTGGATTTTCTAGGCGACCTTCGCCGCACTCATAGCTGCGGCCAACTGCGCGCCGCCGACGAAGGAAAAACGGTCCTCCTGATGGGATGGGTGCATCGCCGCCGCGATTTGGGCGGCGTGATCTTTCTGCACCTGCGCGACCGCGACGGCGTGACGCAACTGGTATTCCGCGAAGACCAGGAAGCCGCCATTCACGACCGCGCCGCGCTGGTCCGTTCGGAATACGTGATCGGCGCCGAGGGCGTGGTGGCGCGGCGGACGCCGGAGACCGTCAATCCCAATCTGGCCACCGGCGAAGTGGAAGTGGTGGTCAACAAGCTCTGGATCCTGAACGAATCGCGCACCCCGCCATTCCCCATGGAAGAGGAAGTGGACGTGAGCGAGGACGTGCGCCTGAAGTACCGCTACGTGGACTTGCGGCGTCCGCACATGCAGCGGAATATCATGCTGCGCTCGAAGATCACCTTTGCGGTGCGCGAGTGCCTGTACAGCCAGGGCTTCCTCGAAATCGAAACGCCGTTCATGACGAGTTCCACGCCGGAAGGCGCGCGCGACTATCTGGTGCCGAGCCGCGTACAGCCGGGCAGTTTCTACGCCCTGCCTCAATCGCCGCAGGTGTTCAAGCAACTGCTGATGGTGAGCGGCTTTGACAAGTATTTCCAGATTGTGCGCTGCTTCCGCGATGAGGACCTGCGCGCCGACCGTCAGCCCGAGTTCACGCAGATCGATCTGGAGATGTCGTTTCCGCAGCAGGAGACCATCTTCGCGGTGATCGAGCCGCTGGTGCAGAAGGTGTGCGAAGTGGCGGGCTATACGGTGCCTGCCAAGTTCCCGCGCCTGACGTATGCGCAGGCGATGCAGAGCTACGGCATCGATAAGCCCGATCTGCGTGTACCGCCGATGCATCCGGTGGGCGACCTGATTCCGGAGTTGGCGAACAACGGGCTGCCCCTGGTGGCGATCCATATTCCCGGCACCGGCGCCATCAGCCGCAAGGAACGCGACGAGCTGAAAGCCTTCGGCCAGGAGCGCGGACTGCGCGTGTACGACGACCCGAAACGGCTGGAGCGGGACCATCCCCAAAAGATGGCGGAGGTCCGCGAACGGTGCGGCGCGGGCGAAAACGACCTGCTGGTGCTGGCCACGTGGGGCGGCGCTCCGAAGGGTCATCTGCCCGACTACACCACGTATCAGGCCTGCGGCCAGTTGCGGCTGTACTGTGCCCAGAAGTTCAATGACCGGCACAAGCTGCTGGACCCGAAGAATTTCCAGTTCCTCTGGGTGGTGGACTTCCCGATGTTCGAATGGGACGAGGAAGATCAGCGCTGGAATGCGGCGCACCATCCCTTCACATCGGTCCACGACGAGGATCTCGATAAGCTGACGAGCGACCCGGCACGCTGCCGCGCCAAATCGTACGACTTGGTGTTGAATGGCGTGGAGTTGGGGTCGGGGTCGATTCGTATTCACCGGCGGGACGTGCAGGCGAAGGTCTTCGCGGCTCTCGGGATGGCGGACGACGAGGCTCGCCGCCGCTTCGGTCATCTGTTGGATGCGCTGGAGTACGGTGCTCCGCCACACGGCGGCATCGCGCTCGGGTTGGATCGTCTGGTGATGATTCTAGCGGGCGAGACTTCGATTCGCGACGTAATTCCCTTCCCCAAAACGGCGCGAGGTACCGACCTGATGTGCAACGCCCCCTCGGTGGTGGCCGAGAAGCAGTTGAAGGAACTGGGAATCGCGATTCGGAAGAAGGAGCCAGGAGACAGAAGACAGGAGTCAGAATAAAAACCAAGCGTACCGGCCTCCTGTCTTCTGCTAGGAGGAAGGAGTTAGAAGACAGAATAAGACCGCGCGCACCGGCCTCCTGTCTTCTGACTCCTGTCTTCTGTCTTCTTCTTCCAAGTTAGCCCTTGCTTTGGGGCGGGAACTTCTTAAACATTTCGTCTACGGCTTTTTCCATTTTCTTTTCGTTCTTCTCCGGATGATCGGATACGGCGTCACTGGCCTCGCCGCGGAAGATTAGCTGTTTGGTATTCGCGTCGAAGATGTCGACTGTCAGGTTGCCCACGCGTTCGGGAATTACCTGCGTGGTCGCCGTTCCCATGCCGCCCATGCCCCACCAGCCGGCGCGCCAGCCCCAACCCGGGAAGCCGTCGTAAAAAGTCTGCAGGGTGTCTTGCTCGGTCACGTGGCCAAAAGCCGAAACGGCGGCATCGCCGCCTGATGCTACTTTGGTCCAGCCTTTAGCGGAGAGGGCGCTGTCTACGGCGCTGGTGATGCGGTCTTGCCATAGCGGATTGCCGGACTTCACGCCGATCCAGGAGTAAGTGTGATATTTGCTGAAGTCAGCTTTGTGATCGTAATCGGTGCGTACCGACGCGTACAAGGCGATTACAGACGCCAGGGCAGCGGGCACAAGAAACTTAAGAGCAGTCTTCATAGTTGTGTACCCATGCTTTGTCGAGCAACAACCGCACCAACGTTAGAAATCAGCGGGAAATCAATCATTATGTGCGTGCTTGCACCCCGGAGCCTGGAGATGATCTTCTTATGGTTCAGTAACAAAATGCGCTTCGCGAGCCTCTTCTGTTAGTCGCTGCTTGTCGCTGTACAAGCGTTTTCAATACCAATCACCACCACGACCTATCAGTTCGTGGGCAAGAGCTCAGATTGCACCGGCACCGGCACGGTCACGCTCGTCTTACAGAATTACACTCCCGGCGCTCCTGCCCGCCGCACTTCCCGGCCCCGCGAACGTACAAATTCACGCGGTGGGCTACAGCACCCCCTTCCAGTCCAATGCGATGCTCGCGCTGATGGGCGGCTACCTGCTCCGGCAGCGCGCCGCGGCATAATCCGCAGATTACCGATCCATCAAGGCTTCATCGCTCGCTAGAATAGAAAGCGATGAAGCCCTTTTTGTTGCTTGCCGCAACTGCATTCGTGGCCGTCGCTGCCGTTATGCCGGATCTTACCCAACTCCAACAGATGATCGCGCGTTTCGCGCCCGTGAAATTGAAGTACGACGAGTCTTCGCTTCCCCCGGGAGACAAGAAGGCTCTCGCCAAACTGGTGGAATCGGCGCGCGTTCTCAACTACCTGTTCATGGATCAACTGTGGAGCGGCGGACGCGCCCACTACGCCATGCTGGAGAAGGCCACGGATCCTCTCGGCAAGGCGCGTGCCCATTATTTCTGGCTGAATAAAGGTCCGTGGAGCGACCTGGACGGCCACACCGCATTCCTGCCCGGCGTGCCGGAGCGCAAGCCGCTGGGCGCCAATTTCTATCCCGAAGATATGACGCGCGAGGAATTCGAGGCGTGGGCCAAGAAACTCTCGCCGGCCGAACGCGAACAGGCCGAGGGCTTTTTCAGCGTGATCCGGCGCGATGCGCAGAAGCACCTCTCGATAGTGCCGTACAGCAAAGCTTATGCCTCCCAATTGGCGCAGGCCGCGGGATTGCTGCGCGACGCCGCGGCGCTCACCGACAACGCCTCTCTGAAGAAGTACCTCACGCTCCGCGCCGACGCCTTCCTCTCTAACGACTATTACGCCAGCGATATGGCATGGATGGATCTGGACGCTCCGCTCGACATCACCATTGGTCCCTACGAGACCTATAACGACGAACTATTCGGCTACAAGGCAGGTTTCGAAGCCTACATCACCATCCGCGACAGCAAGGAGACGGACCGGCTGAAGATGTTCTCCGACCATCTGCAAGAGGTGGAGAACAACCTGCCGATCGATCCGAAGTATCGCAATCCCAAGCTGGGCTCCTCGTCACCCATTCGCGTGGTGAATGAGGTTTATGCGGCGGGCGATGGCGCGCACGGCGTCCGCACGGCGGCCTTCAATCTGCCGAACGACGAACGCGTGGTCAATCAGAAGGGCAGCAAGCGCGTGATGTTGAAGAACGTGCAGGAAGCCAAATTCAACGTGAATCTCACGCCCATCGCCGCGCGCGTTCTGGCCGGGCCGGCGAAAGAGGACCTGAGCTTCGATTACTTCTTCATGCACATTCTGGCGCACGAATTGAGCCACGGCATCGGTCCGCACCAGATCCAGGTATCCGGCCGCGCCACCACGCCGCGCCAGGAAATGAAGGAACTCTACAGCGCTATCGAAGAAGCCAAGGCCGATGTCACGGGTCTGTTCATGCTGCAGTACCTGTTCGACCATGGTCTGGCGCACCCGCCGGCGGCCGAGCACCAACTGTACACCACCTTCCTGGCCTCGGCCTTCCGCTCCATGCGCTTTGGACTCACCGAAGCGCACGGCAAGGGCATGGCGCTGCAGTTCAATTACCTCACCGATAAGGGCGGCTTCGTGGCCCATCCGGACGGCACGTTCACGGTGGACTTCACCAAGATCAAAGGCGCGGTCCGCGACCTGACGCACGATCTGCTCACCCTCGAAGCGCAGGGCGACTACGGCGCGGCCAAGAAGATGCTCGATACGCTGGGCGTCATCCGCCCTCCGATGCAGCGCGCGCTCGATCGCCTGAAGGATATTCCGGTCGACATCGATCCCACCAATGAGGCAAAGTAGGTAGACCATGCGACGCAGCCTTTGCGCCCTCCTGTTTCTGCTTGCCTCCTCCACATGGGCGCAAGGCGTTCATCCCATTACCGGCCGCAAGTACGCCGGAGTGATGGGGGCGGGCGGCGCCGACTGGCTGACGCGGCCCGAGCGGGAAAGTGAAGAACGGCCCGACGAAGCGCTGAAGGCCATCGGCATCGCCAAGGGCAGCTCGGTGGCCGATATCGGCGCCGGGTCGGGCTACATGACGCTCCGGATGGCGCGTCTGGTGGGGCCTTCCGGCAAGGTCTTCGCCGTGGACATTCAACAGCGCATGCTGGAACTCCTCGGTGAAAACCTGAAGAAGCAGAAGGTGGCCAATGTGGAGCCGGTCCTCGGGCAGATCGACGATCCAAAGCTTCCGGCGGCCAGCGTGGACCTGGTGCTGCTGGTGGATGTGTACCACGAGTTTTCCGAACCGCAGAAGATGCTGCGCCACATTCGCGAGGCGTTGAAGCCGGACGGCCGCCTGGTGCTGCTGGAATATCGCGGCGAGGACCCAACGGTGCCCATACGGCCTGAGCATAAAATGACTGTGGAGCAAGTCAAGGCCGAACTGGAGCCGGAAGGGTACCGCCTGGATCAGGTGAAAGAGAATCTGCCCCGGCAGCACATTCTGATCTTTCGAAAAAACTAATGTCATCGCCCGCGATTCTGGTCCGCGAACTCAGGAAGTCGTACGGTTCAAAGCCCGCGGTGGACGGCGTGAATCTGGAGATTCCGCGCGGCTCGTTCTTCGGCTTTCTGGGACCGAACGGCGCGGGCAAATCCACCACCATCCGCATGTTGACCGGCTTGATTCCGGCCGATAGCGGCACCATCGAAATTCTGGGCATGATGCTGCCGGCGCAGGAACTGGAGATCAAGCGGCACATCGGCCTGGTGCCTGACGAATCGCTGCTCTTTGACCGGCTCACGGGCGCGGAGTATCTGGAATTCGTGGGCCGGATGTACGGGCTCGATCGGGCCACCAGCGCCGCGCGTGGACGCGACCTGCTGGAGCTTTTCCAACTGGAGAACGATCGCAAGATTATCGGCGAGTACTCCAAAGGCATGCGCAAGCGCGTCGCCATGGCCGCGTCGCTGATCCACCATCCCGAGTTATTCCTGATGGACGAGCCGTTCGAGGGCGTGGACGCGGTGGGCGCGCGCCTGATGAAGGACATTCTGAACGACCAGGTGGCGCACGGCGCTACGATTTTCCTGACCACGCACGTGCTGGAAGTGGTGGAGCGGCTGTGCGATCAGGTGGCCATTATCGATCACGGCCGAATCGTCACCGCGGGCACGCTGGACGAATTGCGCGCCGGCGGCGAATCGCTGGAGGACGCTTTCGTGCGCGTGGTGGGCGGCACGCAGATGACGGAGCGGCTGGACTGGCTATGATTGCGGCACTTCTGCGCGCGCAATGGTTGAGCATGCACCTGGGCGGGCGCGGACGCCTGATGACCCTTCTGGCGTCGCTGCTCTGGTATTGCCTGTGGACGGTGGGCGCGATTGGAGCCTGGTTCTGGACGTCGCACGCCAGTCCGGCGCTGCTCTCGTATAACCTGCCGATCGGCTTGCTGCTGGCCTGTTTCTACTGGCAACTGGTGCCGATTCTTTCGGCCAGTATGGGCTCGTCACTGGATATGCGGAAACTCCTGGCCTATCCCATTCCGCACGGAAAGCTGTTCGTGGTGGACGTGCTGCTGCGCATCACCACGGGCCTGGAGATTCTGATTCTGCTAACGGGAATCGGCGCGGGACTGATTGGCAATCCGGTGAACGGCTGGCAGGCGGCGCCGCGCGTGGTGACGGCACTGGCGATTTTCGCGGTCTGCAATCTGCTGTGCTCGTCGGGTCTGCGCAGTATTCTGGAGCGGCTGCTGGCGCGGCGCAAGGTCCGGGAATTCATGGCGGTGGTGCTGGTGTGCGTGTGGATGGTGCCGCGTCTGCTGATGGAGTCGGGCGTCACGCTGAAGTCTCTGGGGCCCGCGGCTCCGGCGATACGGACCTTCGGACTCCCCTGGACGGCCGCGGCGCACGCCGCGCTGCATGAATCGACCTTGGCGTCGCTATTGGCACTGGCGGCGTGGACCGTGCTGGCCGGCTGGTTTGGACGCTCGCAATTCGAACGCGGTCTGCGCTACGATCCGGTGGCGGCGCAGGCAACTCCGCTGGCGCGGAAGAGCACTCGACCGCCGCTGAGCGATCGATTCTACCGGCTGCCGGGCCTCTTCTGGCGCGACCCGCTGGCCGCTCTGGTGGAAAAGGAATTGCGCACGCTGGTGCGCACGCCGCGATTCCGTATGGTCTTCGTGATGGGCTTCACCTTCGGCCTGATGATGTGGATGCCCATGGTGATTGGACGGCATGGAGACCGGCACGGCGTCACGGCGCAGTACTTTCTGACCGTGGTCTGCGGCTACTCGATGTTTCTACTGGGTCAGGTGACTTACTGGAACTGTCTGGGCTTCGACCGTTCGGCGGCGTCTCTCTACTTCGCGGCGCCGCAGCCGGTGGCCTCGGTCTTTGTGGCGAAGAATGTCGCGGCATTGGTCTTCATCTATCTGGAAGTGGCGCTGCTCACCGGCATCACGCTGGCGCTGGGGATGCTGAGCGGCTGGCAGGAATGGCTGGAGACCGTGGTGGTGATCGGGGTCTGTTCCGTTTACCTGATGAGCATCGGGAACATGGCGTCCGTGCATTACCCGCGTCCGCTGCATGCCGAGCGCGTCTCGCAGGGCGGCTCATCCAGCCGGTTTCAGGGGCTGGTGGTGCTGTTCTATCCGGTAGCGCTGCTGCCGGTGGTGCTGGCGTATTTGGCGCGGTATGCCTTCAACAGCGAGCTGGCATTCTGGCTGGTGATGATTCTGGCGGCGGCAATCGGCGCGCTGCTGTACTGGTTCTCGCTGGAATCGACGGTGAATACGACGCGCTATCGGCGCGAGCAGATACTTCAGGAACTGTCACAGGGCGAGGGCCCTGTGATTTCAGGGTAGCCGGTCTACTAGCGTTGTCCTACGCGCCACTGAGAAAAGTTGGTCCAGGTCTTCAGCGCGTCGCCCGACCACTGGGTGGATTTGTCCGAGTGGCAGACGTTGCAGGCGTTCGGAATCTTCAGGGCGTCGGTCTCGCTGGGCGGCACGAAGCGGAAGGTGTGGCTGCGGACGTTGACGTCGGCGATGGTCTGCTCGATTTTCGGCATGTGGCAGGCGACGCACTCGTTGCCCGTGCTGCCGGCCTTGTGGTGCGTGTGCGCCTCGATGGTGGGCGCGCGCGGGCCGTTCGGCGAGTTGGGGCCGTGACATTCCAGGCACATCACGCTCGCCGGTTTGAGCAGGTCGGCGTCATTCTCCGTACCGTGGACGTCGTGGCAGCTATAGCAACTCACGCCGTGTGTGTACATCTGGCTTTCCACGAAATCGTTGCCCTGCATGCGATTCTTGTGCGCCGTGCCGTCGGGGAAATGAGTGAACGAGAGTTCCCCGAGCTTGTGCTCTTCGAGCGTCCAGAAGTTCTTCAGGTCCATCCCGACGTGGAAGCCCACCGGCCAATCGTAATACCGGCCGTTGATGGGGCCGCTAGTCGGACGGCCCTGCGAGTGGCATTGCAGGCAGACGTCGGTAGCCTGGAGGGTGGAGAGGCGCGCCGGGTTCACGATGTTCGATCGCGACGGCTGGCGCGCGTGCGCGGCGCCTGGACCGTGGCACTTCTCACAGCCGACATTCCATTCGGTCACAGTCTTGGTCTGCACGTTGTAATTGACGGAGTGGCAGCCATCGCACAGCGGTCCGGTAGGCCGCTGCATATTGTCCTCCGGGTAGAAGCGCACCCACCAATCGGTATTCGGCGCGACGTGGTAGGGACGCCAGACCTGATGGGTGATGTCCCATTGCGCGCCCAGAACGTAGTAGTCGTCGCCCTTTTTAGTGAAGTAGCGCTGCTTCCACTTGCTGCCATAGACGAAGGCGATATCGTCTTTGGTGAATTTTACAAGTGGATCGGGCTTGGAGAGGTCGGGGAGGATGGCGTCGGGGTGGATTTTGGGATCGCGGACGACGTTGGCCATACGCGTCTTGCTCCAGCGGGCGTAAACCGCCGGATGGCAGGTCTTGCACTGCGCGGAGCCTACGTAATCCTGGGCAAGGCCGGAGGCCGGAAGGCAAAAGAGCAGTATCAGAGCGTAGTTTAGTCGATGCATGCCATCACCTCTATGGATTCTGGCACACTTGCGGAAAGGTCTGAAGTTCGGCGGCAGTTGCAAAGAGATCGATCAGCGATCTAGCTTAGACAGCCACATCTGCATCTCCACCATGCCCGAGGAAGGGCGAGGCGGCAACGTTCGCAGCGCGTGATTGAACGCGCCTTCCAGTACCGCCAGGACCTTCAGGTTATCGGCTTCCCGGGCCTCACGTTTGCGAATCGCCGCGAGTTCCGGGCCGGCCGCTTTCCACGTTTCACCCAATGGCGCAGCATTTCCCGCTCATCCATAGTCTGATTATCGACTATCCCGCAGGACCGAGCGCCGCTCGATAGGCGTTACTTCTTCTTCAGAACGTCCACCAACTCCTGCACGGAATCGGCGCTCTTCTTCAGCATGGACTGTTCTTCGTCCGTGAGCTTGAGTTCGTAGATCTTCTCGATACCCGCCGAACCCAGTTTCACCGGGACGCCGACGAAGAGACCGTTGATGCCGTATTCGCCTTCCAGGTACGCGGCGCACGGTAGGACCTTCTTCTTGTCCTTCAGAATCGATTCGGCCATCTCGACAGCCGCGGCGGACGGGGCATAGTAGGCGCTGCCGGTCTTCAGGTACTTCACGATTTCGGCGCCGCCGTTGCGCGTGCGGTCCACAATCTTGTCGATGGTCGCCTGGTCCATCAACTCGGTGAGCGGAATACCAGAAACGTTGCTGAGCCGCACCACCGGCACCATGGTGTCGCCGTGGCCGCCCATGACGACGCCGGTCACGTTCTCCACGGAGACTTTCAACTCCATGGCGATGAAGGTGCGGAAGCGGGCGCTATCCAACACGCCGGCCATACCCACCACGCGATTCTTGGGGAACTTGGATACCCAGTAGGCAGCCTGCGCCATGGCATCCAGCGGATTGGTCACCACGATGATGATGCAATTGGGCGAGTACTTGGCCACCTGCTCGGTAGCGGTCCTCACCACATCGTAATTGGCCATCAACAAATCGTCGCGGCTCATGCCGGGCTTCCGCGGGAAGCCGGCGGTGATGATGGCGATATCGGAATTGGCCGTGGGCTCGTAATCGTTAGCGCCCGTGACCATCACATCGTAGCCCTGGACAGGACCGGATTGGAGCAGATCAAGCCCCTTGCCCTGGGGAACACCCTCTACTACGTCCACGAGGACGACATCGGCGAGTTCCTTATCGGCTATGCGCACGGCGCAATTGGCGCCGACGTTTCCGGCACCCACAACGGTGACTTTATTTCGCAAAGCAAGCTCCTTATTTCTGGGGAAATAGACGTTTCGATTATATCAGGGCCTTAATTGACTTCTTGTAACTCCCGCGCCCTGGCCAACGCTTCGCGGACGCTGTGACAGATATTGCCTTCGCCCAGATGGGCGCGGAAATCGCCGCGCCGCATCATCTGCCGGGGCTGCGGCCGCATGCCGCAAAGAATCACGTGGCGGCCGCTGTTGCGAATCTGGTCAGCAACACTCTGGAGCGCCTTCAGACCGGTACTGTCGATGGCCGTCATGTTGCGCAGACGCAGAATGATCACATTGGGAAGCGTTGGAATCTCGCGTTCGATCAGCGCCAGTTTCTGCGTGGAGCCGAAAAGGAACGGACCGTGGACACGGAAGATGGCCACATGTTCGGGCACCTGGTGAAGTTGCAGGCTGTGCTTGCGGCCGCTGGCGATATCTTCATCGGTGACGCGCGTGATGGTGGTGGTCATGGTCACTTTGCGGATGAAAATGAGCACGGCCAGAATCATGCCCGCCTGCACGGCCACCGTAAGGTCGGCCAGCACGGTAAGTGCGAACGTCACGGCCCACACCGTGCCGCTGGACCAGCCCAGTCGCAAAATCTCGGGGATCTCGTGCCATTCGCCCATGTTGTAAGCGACGGTCATCAGAATGGCGGCCAGTACGCCGAGCGGAATGTGCCCGGCCAGCGGCGCGGCGGCCAGCAGAATAATGGCCAGCACCGCGGCGTGAATCATGCCGGCGACCGGCGTGCGGCCTCCGGCGCGGATATTGGTTGCGGTGCGTGCGATGGCGCCCGTGGCGGGGAGTCCGCCGGCCACCGGCGAAAGGATATTGGCGATGCCCTGGGCCACCAGTTCCACGTTGGGATTGTGCTGATCTCCGCTCATGCGGTCGCTCACCACGGCGGAGAGGAGCGATTCGATGGCGCCCAGCATGGCCACGGTCATGGCCGGCGACAGCAGCGGCAGCACCAGATTCCAATGGAAATTGGGCACGCTGAAGTGAGGCAGGCCGCTGGGAATGCCGCCAAAGTGAGTCTTGATGGTGTCGAGTTTCAGACCGAACGCAGCAGCCACCACCGTGGCGCCCAGCAGCGCGACCACCGATCCGGGAATGCGCGGACTCACGCGCCGCAGCAGAATGATGACGGCCAGCGAGATGCCCGCCACCGCCGTGGTGACCGGGTCCAGCGTCTCCCAATGCTCGGCGATCACGGCCATACGCTGCACGAATTCGCCGGGCACTTTATCGATGTGCAGTCCGAAGAAATCCTTGATTTGCGTACTGGCGATCAGCACGGCGATCCCGTTGGTAAAGCCGATCACTACGGGTCGCGGAATATATTGAATCACGGCGCCCATCCCGGTAATTCCGAGAATCACCAGCAGGACGCCCGCCATGAGCGTCACCGTCATCAGACCGTCCACGCCGTGCTTGGCGATGATGCCGGCGACGACCACCACGAATGCGCCCGTGGGTCCGCCGATCTGCGTGTTCGATCCGCCCAGCGCGGAGATGATGAAGCCGGCGATGACCGCGCAATACAGGCCGGCCTGCGGCGGCACACCGGATGCGATGGCAAACGCCATGGCCAAAGGAAGGGCAACCAAGCCGACGGTAACTCCGGCGGTCAGGTCGTGAAGAAAGGTCTGGCGGTCGTAATTCCGCAGACAAACAATGGACTTAGGGACCAAGTCCTCGAACGCGGGAAGGGGAAGTCTCATTCCGCACCCCGCCTGGTCAAATTCAAATTGTTATTGGCCTGCTGTGGGAACTTTCAACAGCTATTGTAACTCCAATGCGGGCCTACCACTCAAAATCCAGCGAAAATTGGATCTGGCGCGCGCCGGATCCGGCCAGCGGCTGAAGGAATCCCGGGCCGACGACCGGATTGATCTGCGAAACGTTGGCACGATTGAGCAGGTTGAAGGCTTCCGCGACCAGGTCAATATGCGCAGTCTTCGAAAACGCCAGAGGGAAGAACTTCAGCACCCGGAAATCCATGTTCGCCAGCAGAGGCGTCCGCAGCGAATTGCGTCCGAAGCCGGCAGGACGAGCCGACAGGGGATACGCATGGGTACCGTACGTATCCACGCCCGTCAGCGGATTCACGGGACGGCCACTCCCCAGCGTGAAGATGGGAGCCAGTTCGATGTGGCCGAAGATTTTGGTGACCCAATTGTCGGTGGGCGGCTTTCCCAGTTCTTCATCGCCGATCGGTACTTCCCACAGCGCATTGGCGACCACCCGCTGTTGTTGCTGCTGCCGCGAAACAGCCCATTCCGGACCCAGAGCAAAGGGATTCAGCGGCTGTTCATCGAAGTCCGAAGCGTTGTCGTAGGTCTTGGAGAGCGTGTAGCTGGCGGAGAACTCGAACTCATCGGCCATGCGGCGATTCACCGTGAAACTGACGCCCTGGTAGCGCGAGGCCGCCGAATCTTCGAGCTGGAAAATGTCGGCATACCGCGGGTCGAGCGCGCCCAGGTAGTTGACGTTGCGGGTCCGTGCCAGTTTCGTGCCGCGTACGGATTGAAAGCTGGCCGTCGCGGTAAGGTCGTGTGCGATGAGGCGCTCTACGGCGAAGCTGCTCTGTTGGCTGTACGGCGTCGCCATGCGCGGATCGGTCCGATAGATGGACGGCAGCACAGGAAGGAGCGACGGCCCGAACACTTGCTCGAAGGCCTGCACGCCGTTCACCTGCAGCGGCTGATTCAAACTAGCCAGGACGTAGCGATCGAAGAAAATGCCGTATCCGGCGCGCAAGACCCATCCGGCCGCCGGATGCCAGGCAATTCCGGCGCGCGGACTGACGTTGTTGGCGTCGGTCCGGAGCGGCGCGGGCAAGCGCTCGACGTCGTAGCGCATGCCGTAGTCGACGGTGAGGTTGCGGGACAGGCTCCAGTGGTCCTGCACGAAGGCACCGATGGTTTGCACGGCGTAGTTGGTGCCTACCTGTCCGAAAGTCTGGCGCACCTGGCTGGGCTGCCCGGCGGCGAAAGAAGCCAGATCCGCGAAGATCCAGGTGGCGCCGAATCCGTCGGCCATGGCGGCGTCCAGGTGGACTCGATTCAAGGCGACTCCCGCCTTCCATAAATGGCGGCCTTCAGCTCGCGACCAGGTATATGTGGCCTGGTCGTGCTGCTCGTTGCGGCGGCCATTGCCCTGGTAAGGACGGCCGAAATTCACCAAGCCCGCGATCTCCATCCCGGCGCCCGTGGCGTCGTTGGTGCGCAGGACGGCGGTACGGTCGGCCAACTGAAAGCGGAAATCGCCTACAGTTACCGGACTGAAGGCCGTAGTGAACGACCCGACCACGGCGTTGTCCCTCGTAAAGCTGCTACCGCGCGCGCTAGGATCGGTCCAGCCAGCCGTATTGAAGCCATCGCCGGCCTCGCGATTGTTGGTGAAGGCGTAGCGCAGCATCAGCGAATTGCGCGTGGAGAGCTGGTGATTGACCTTCGCGGAGGCTTCGGTTTCGGCGCGCGCCGCGGGGAAGAAATTGTCACTGATCCGACGAACCGGAAGGAACGGATAGGCCCCACTGGCCAGAATACGATTGATGGCGGAGGCCAGGCTCGGACTGATAAACGCATCCTCCAACGAACGGCTGTGTTCCTGCTCGAAGGCCGCGTAATAGAACGTGCGGTCGTGGACGAGTGGCCCGCCGAGCGCCACGCCGGCACGGTAACGATGGAGGGAGGGGCGCGCCGACTCGGTTTCGAATGGTTCCCGCGCATTGAGGCCGCCGTTGCCTGCAAAAACAAAGGCATCGCCATGCAGGTCGTTGGCGCCTACACGCGTAATCACGTTGATGGAGCCGCCCGAAGCACCGCCCGTCTCCGCCGAAAGACCGGCATTCACCACCTGAAATTCCTGGATGGTCTCCAGCGACAACTCGGTGCGGCTGGAGCCCGCATATTCGTCGTTATTATCCAGGCCGTCGATGGCCACGTTGTTGCTGCGGCCGCGCAACCCGCCAAAACTGAAGCCACTATCGGCCAACGCGGCGGTGGCGCGTGGGCCCTGCGTTTGTCCCGAGGAAGTCACTCCCGGGGCCAGCAGTACGAAGTTCAGATAATTGCGGCTCTCCACCGGCAATTCTTCAATTCGCTCGGTGTCCACGGCGGAGGTAACGCTGGTCTGAGCCGGTTCCAGGGCCGAAGGCTGCGCCGTTACCGTCAATTGAGTGGTCACATTGCCTGGCTGCAACACGACA
Source organism: Candidatus Sulfopaludibacter sp. (assembly GCA_035551455.1). Lineage (GTDB taxonomy): Bacteria > Acidobacteriota > Terriglobia > Bryobacterales > Bryobacteraceae > Sulfopaludibacter. The sequence continues at coordinate 30,747 of DASZMZ010000142.1, read as the reverse complement.
TCCAGGCGTACCGTGGAGCCCAACGGCAAGGTCACGCCGGCATGGTGGAACGGAGCGAATCCGTTCTCGGTGATGCGGACTTCATAGGTACCGGCACTCAGGCCGGCGAACACAAACAGTCCGTCGGCGTTCGTTGCAGTCTCGCGCTGCTGGTGCGTGGCGGTGTCGCGCACCACCACCGCAGCCCCGGCAACCCGGCCCGCGGTGGAATCCGTGACATAGCCTTCCAAGCCGGCGCTCACCGGAGAAGTCTGGGCCGACGCAATCGAAACGGCCAGGAAGGCGAGTAAGACGCGAAGCTGCAGAAATTGCCTTTTCGTGCCCCGAATTTGGCAGGCGAAAGCGCCTGCTCTTTTCAAACTACCAGACGCGGCAGGCGTTGGTACTGACCATGGGCTGTCCGGCTTTGCAGGAATAGGCCTTCTGGAACTCCGGCATGTTCTGCACCGTACCATCCACCCGGAAACGGCCCGGCGAATGTGGATCCACCATGGCGCGCGAGCGTGCCTCTTCCGGCCGCATATTCTCGCACCAGACTTGCGCGAAGCCGACGAAGAAGCGCTGCTCCGGCGTCATACCGTCCACCACGTCCTTCTTCCCCTTCAGCGTATCTTCCAGCGCCATGTAGGCCACGCGCAGGCCGCCGTTATCGGCGCTATTTTCGCCCAGCGTGAGCTTGCCGTTCAGCTTCACATCGTCCACCGACGTGAAGCCCGAATACTCATTGGAGATGCAGGCCGCGCGCTTTTCAAACTCCGCGCCATCCTTCGGCGTCCACCAGTCGCGGAGATTGCCCGCGCCGTCGAATTTGCGGCCCTGGTCGTCAAACCCGTGCGTCATTTCATGGCCGATCACGCTGCCCACGCCGCCGAAATTCACCGCCATATCGCGGCGCGGATCGAAGAACGGCGATTGCAAAATCCCCGCCGGGAAATTGATGCTGTTCTGCTGCGGACTGTAGAAGGCATTCACGGTGGGCGTGCTCATGCCCCACTCGGTGCGATCGGTAGGCGTGCCGATCTTATCGATCTGGCGCTCGTGCATGAACTCGGCCAGACGCGTGGAATTGCCGAAGTAATCGTCGCGCGCGATATTGACCTTGCTATAGTCGCGCCAGGTTTTCGGGTAGCCCACGTTATTGGTGATCGCCTGCAGTTTGGCCAGCGCGGCCTTCTTGGTGGCGTCCGTCATCCAATCCAGCGTCTGAATGTCCTGACCCAGGGCTTTCTCCAGAGCTTCCACCAGTTGCGTGATCTGCGCCTTGGCGTCGGGACCGAACGTCTGCTCCACATACTTCTGACCGATCAGGTCGCCCATGGAGCGGTCCACCATCTGGACGCAGCGGAACTGGCGCGGCCGTTCCTGCGGCACCCCGGTGAGATAATGCTGCCAGAAATCGAACGACTCCTTCTGGAAGGCTTCGGGCAGCAGAGAGGCGTAAGAGCGCAACACATGCGCCTCGAAATAGGCGCGCCAGGTTTCGATCGGCCGTCCGGGAAGACTCGCTTCGAGCTGTTTAAAATAGTCGGGATTGGTGACGTTGAGCGACGTGAAAGTCGGCGCTCCTACGAGTTGGAAGTAACCGTCCCAGCCGAAATCCGGAGCCAAGTCGGCCAGCGCCTGCTTCGTCATCACGTTGTACCGTTTGTTGGGATCCCGCATCGCCACGCGGTCGGCCGAGGCCTTGGCCAGCGTGGTCTCGAAATCCAAAACCATCTGCGCCTTTTGCGCGGCCAGCTCGGGCGTATCGCCGGCCAGCACGAACATGTTTTTCAGGTGCTGCACATAGTGCTGGCGAATCTCCACGCTCTTGGCGTCGGTCTTCAGGTAGTAATCGCGATCGGGCAGCGAAAGACCGCCCTGACCCAGACTGGCGATCGTTTTGGTGGAGTCCTTCGCGTCCGGCTGCGATCCGAAATTAAACAACACGCCGATCGATCGCCTGTGGAGGCGAGCCACTTCGCGCACGACGTCGGAGGCATTGGTCATGCCGTTGATTTCATCGAGCAGTTGCTTCAGCGGCGCGATGCCGCGGCGATTGATCGCCTCAGTATCCATGCAGGCCGAGTAAGCGTCGCCGATCTTCTGATCGATCGGACTGCGGCCGGCGCGCGCCACGGCGGCGCCCTGGATCATGTCCAGTTCCACTCGCTCATTGCGATCCTGCAACTCGCCGAAGCGGCCCCAACGGGAGCGGTCGGCCGGCAGAGGGTTGGATTTAATCCAATTCCCGCAGGCGTATTGATAGAAATCGACGCAAGGGTCGACCGTCTTGTTCATGGCGGCGGTGTCCACGCCATTCGCTGCCGGATCGGCCGCCATTGCAAATAAAGGCGCCGATAAGGTGATCAGTATGATTTTGTACTTCATTGTTTTTTTCAGACCCGAAAACTCGATTTTACCGCGCCGCGCGTTTTGGCGGACAATGGCAGAGTTGAATTATCAAGCCATACTCATCGTGTCCTTCGGCGGACCGGAACGCACCGAGGACGTCATACCCTTCCTCGAGAACGTCCTGCGCGGCCGCAACGTACCGCGCGAACGCCTGCTCGCCGTGGCCGAACACTACTACCACTTCGGCGGCAAGAGCCCCATTAACGACCACTGCCGCGCCCTCATCGCCGCGCTCCAGCAGGAGATTTCCCTGCCCGTCTACTGGGGCAATCGCAACTGGCACCCCATGCTGGCCGACACGCTGCGGCAGATGGCTGCCGACGGAGTGCAGCGCGCGCTGGCGATTGCCACCTCGGCATACTCCTCCTACTCGGGATGCCGCCAGTACATCGAGAACATCGAAAAAACGCGCGCCGAGGTGGGCGCCGCCGCTCCGGCGATCGACAAGATCCCACCCTTCAGCGGCCATCCGCTCTTCGTGGAAGCTACCGCCGACCGTGTCCGCGCCGCGCTCGCGCAAGTACCCGAAGAGCGCCGCGCCGCTGCCCGCCTGGTCTACACCGCGCACAGCATTCCCATGTCGATGGCCTCGGCTTGCGCGTATGAACAGGAGCTCGTGACCACCGCCCGCGCCGTGGCGCAGCAACTGGGACACGAGGAGTGGGACCTGGTTTGGCAGAGCCGCAGCGGTCCTCCCACCCAGCCCTGGCTCGAGCCCGACATCCTCGAGCACCTCCGCCACATCGCCGCCGATGGCGTGCAGGACGTGGTGGCAGCCCCCATCGGCTTCCTCTCCGACCACATGGAAGTGCTCTACGATCTCGACGTCGAAGCCTCCGCGCTGGCCGCCGAATTGGGACTCCGCTTCGTGCGCGCGGAAACCGTGGGCACCCATCCACTGTTCATCCACATGCTCGCCCAACTGATCGCCGGGTGCGAGACCGCCCCGCCGGCCGCGTGCGCCGCGGACTGCTGCCCCGCCCCCGTCCGCCGATAAAGGCCGGGAACTTTTTCCCGTCGCTAGTGTCCAAACACCTTGACAGCGAGCTCTTTTAGTACTAAAAAATTAGTATGAGACGCCGCAGCACCACCCTAACCGAGCAGGAACTGGAGATCATGAAGATCGTCTGGGAGCGCGAAACGGCCACCGTCCGCGATGTTTATGAAACCCTGCTGGAGCGGCGCAAAGTGGCCTACACCACGGTCATGACCATGATGAAGATCCTGGAACAGAAGAAGTATCTCAAGAAGAACCAGGCCGATCGTGCGTATGTTTACCGTCCGGCGCAGCCCAAGGGCCAGGTGATCGGCGCCATGGTTCGCGATTTCGTCAACCGCGTATTCAACGGATCGGCCGAGCCGCTGCTGGTGCATCTGGTGGAAGAACACAACCTGTCGAGCGAAGACCTGGATGAGATCGCGCGTTTACGGAGAAAGCCATGAACACGTCGCTTCTGTGGGACAACCTGGTCGCATACAGCCTGCAAATCGGGCTCCTGGTAGGCTTGGCCGCCTTCATCCCCACCGCTCTGCGGCTCCGCCAGCCGCAGGCGCGGTTGATCTATTGGTATCTGTTGTTGGCCACCTGCCTGGCCCTGCCTGCCCTGCGGCCCTGGCGGCAGGAAGTCATCAACACCAGTTCTCCGGTGACCGCCCGCCTGACGCCGATGGCGCCCCTGCCGCCGGTGCATCGCAGCATGCCGCGCAGCGAGTTGGCATTATTGCTACTGGCCGGCGGCGCCGCGGTCCGGCTGATATGGCTGGCGGCGGGCTTTTGGAAGCTGCGGCGCTATCGTCTGCACTCGCACCCGCTCGAAGGCTCGCACGAATGGAAGGTGGACGCCGATCTGCGGATCTCCGAGGCGATCGCCAGCCCGGTCACGTTCGGTTATCTCAAGCCGGTCATCCTGCTGCCCGGCCAGTTTCCCGAGCTCGACCAGCCGCAGCAGGACGCCATCCTGTGTCACGAAGTGCTGCACGTCTGGAGGCGCGACTGGCTATATACCGTGGGCGAAGAATTGGTTCGCGCGATGTTCTGGTTTCACCCGGCCATCTGGTGGCTGCTGGGCGAGATCCAACTCTCGCGCGAACAGGCCGTCGATCGCGAAGTGGTCGACATGACACGCCGCCGCGACGAATATGTGGACGCCCTGCTTGCCATCGCCGGAGCGCCCCTGCAGCCGGATCTGGCGCCGGCTCCCCTCTTCCTGCGTAAGCGCCATTTGAAGCAGCGCGTAGTTTCGATTTTGAAGGAGGTACGGATGTCCAAAACGAGATTGATTTCCGCATTCGCCATGAGCCTGATCATGCTCGGCGCCGCCTGCTGGTTTGTGACCGGGGCCTTCCCTCTCGCGGCTGAGCCGCAGGCCGTAGCCGACGGCATCGGCGTCGGAGTCGAAATGAACGGGGCACAGTTGATTCATCGCAGTTCCGTCCACTATCCGCCGGCCGCCGTGCGGAACCACGTGGAAGGCACCGTGACCGTGCAAGTCAAACTGGGATCCACTGGCGAGGTGGCCGACGCCACGATATTGAGCGGTCCCGATGAATTGCGGAAAGCCGTACTTGCCTCCGTGCTCGACTGGCATTTCAGCCGCGACTCGGCCGGCGCCACGCGGCAGATTACCGTCACCTTCCAATTGCCCAAGGCCGAAGTCATGACGGGCGGCGTGGCCGGTGGCGTGACCGGTGGGGTGAGCGGTAGCGTGACCGGTGGCGTCACCTCCGGAGTCATCGGCGGGATCATCGGCAGCGTGCCCTCTGCGCGTGGATCCGTGAGCCCCGCCAGAACCGGCACCGTCCGGGCCGTCAATGTGGTGGGCGTCGGCGATCAGGCTCGCGTCGAATTGCTGGCGAGACTGCCGGTCCACGAAGGTGACGCCTTCACACCCGAAGCCTACCGGAAGATCACCGACGCCGCCACCCAGTATGACGAGCACCTTTCCGTCTCGGCATTCGCAACCGGCGGCGGCGATGTGACCGTGCAAGTGGCCGCGCCGCAGACTGCCAGCATGGCCTTCAGGACCGTCCAGGACGTTCCGCTGCCCCCCGGAGCGATCCGCATCGGAGGCAACGTGCAGCAGACGAAGTTGACCTCACAGCCCCGGCCAGTCTATCCGCCTTTGGCCAAGCAGGCCCGCATTTCCGGAGTCGTGCACCTGAGCGCGCTCATCGGCAAAGACGGCACCGTGAAAAACCTCGCCATCATCAGCGGTCATCCCCTGCTAGTCCAGGCCGCAATGGAAGCCGTCCGCTTATGGACCTACGAACCGACCCTCTTGAATGGAGCGCCGGTCGAAGTCCTGACGCAGATCGACGTAAATTTCACGCTGGTTGAATAGGCTTTACGGAACGCTCGATTTCCTTGAGCTTCGCTTGTTCGGCGGTGCGCAAATCGTACTCCAACTGGAGGCCGAGCCAGAATCGCGCCGAGGTTCCCAAACACCGTGAGAGCCGCAGCGCCGTATCGGCGGTAATGCCGCGCTTTCCGCGTACCACGTCGTGGAGACGAGCCGCGGGAATCCCCAAATGCTTCGAGAGTTGATTCACTCTCATCCCGAGCGGCTCGAGGACGTCTTCCCGGATAGTCTCTCCGGGATGCGGAGTCGATATCAATTTAGCCATCGTGTTTTACTCGTACCGCAGCACTTCCGCCGGCGTGATCCGCGTGGCGTTTCGCGCCGGATAAATCGTCGCGATGAAGCTCACCAGAATCGCCAGGGCCGCGATCCAGACTCCGTCGATCCACCGCGATTCGAATGGCACGAAACTCATCGAGTACACCGACTCCTGTAGCGGGATCAGCCGGTACTTGTTGGCATAATACGACAGTCCGTAGCCCAGCACCAGGCCGATCGCGCTGCCCGCCACGCCAATCAGCACGCCTTGCATCATGAAGATCCGCCGGATCTGACTGTGCCGCGCGCCCATCGACATCAGCACCGCGATATCGCGATACTTTTCCATCACCATCATCACCAGCGTGATGAAAATATTCAGCGCCGCCACCAGTTCGATCAGTCCGATCACGATGATGGTCACCACGCGTTCCATGGTGAGCGCGCTCAGCAGTTGCTTGTTGCGTTCCTGCCAGGTGGTGGTGGTGTACTTCTCCCCGGCCGCGCGCTCCACGTCTTTGGCGATCTCGGGCGCGGCGTCCAGATTGTCCACCTTGATTTCGATCTGATTGATGACGTCTTCCAACCCGAACGCCCTCTGCACCGGCGGCAGAGATGCGAACACCCAGTTGTCGTCGATCTCGAAGAAGCCCGATTCGAAGATCCCGGACACGTGGAACGGCCGGTATTTCGGCGCCATCCCGAATGGCAGCAATTCGCCCGATTCCGGACAGATCACCGTGATCCGCGAGTTCAACACCATCCCCGTATCCTGCACCAGGCTGCTGCCCAGAATCACGCCGGGGACGCTCCGCCGGGTATCGCGCAAATCGTCCAACGACCCGCTCTTCAGCCGCCGCAGCGTATCGCTGATGGCCAGTTCCGCATTCACGTCGATGCCCTTCAGCACCGCCGCATGCGACTGCACCGGTCCGATCAGGTACACGGTTTCGTACAGCGCCGGCGAGACCGCGGTCACGTGCGGCACCTTTCGGATCCGGTCCGCCACTTCGCTCCACTTTTCGATGCCGTTGAGCGGATGCTTCTCCATCACATTGATGTGCGCCATCGCCCCCAGCAAATTGCGCTGCAAGGTATTGCGGAAGCCGTTGGTCACCGCCAGAGCAATCACCAGCGCCATCACGCCGGCGGCCACCCCGAGGACCGAGATCAGCGTGATGACGGAGATCACCGCTTCCTTGCGGCGAGCCCGCAGGTAGCGATTGGCGATAAACAGTTCGAAGCGGGTCACACCCCGTCCAATTCACGCAGCAGGCGAACCAGTTCGATCGGTCCTTCCGGCCGCAGCAACGGAAACAGAATGACGTCGCGGATGGAGCGGCAGCCGGTCAGGATCATGGTGAGCCGGTCGATGCCGATGCCCTCGCCGCCGGTGGGCGGCATGCCGTAGGCCAGCGCGCGCACATAGTCTTCGTCCATCTGGTGCGCTTCCTCGTCGCCGCGCTCGCGCATGGAAAGCTGCATCTCGAAGCGGCGGCGCTGCTCCTGCGGATCGTTCAACTCGGTGTAGGCGTTGCCGATCTCCATGCCCGCCGCGTAAATCTCAAACCTCTCCACAAAGGCCGGATCTTCCGGCTTGTTCTTCGATAGAGGCGACGTCTCCACCGGATAATCGTAGACCACCGTGGGCTGGATCAGCTTCTCTTCCACATGGCGTTCGAAAATATCGGTGAGCGCTTCCCCCGCCGTCGCCTTCTGCGAGTGGCCGCGCAGCCATTCGGGATTCGCCACATCCTCCATGCTGGGCCGGCCTTCGCCTTCCCAGAAGTGGACGATGGCCTCGCGCATGGTGTAGCGCTCCAGGCGGCTGAAGTCCAGTTTGTGGCCTTCGAATTCCACTTCGGTGGTGCCCACCGCATCGCGCGCCGCCTGCGCCAGCAACTCCTGCGAAAATTCGATCAGTCCCTGATAATCCGTGTACGCCTGGTAGAACTCCAGCATCGTGAATTCGGGATTGTGGTGCGTCGAAAGTCCCTCGTTGCGGAAGTTGCGATTGATCTCGTACACCCGATCCAGCCCGCCCACCACCAGCCGCTTCAGATACAGCTCTGGCGCGATGCGCAGGTAGAGATCGATATCCAGGGTATTGTGATGCGTCACGAACGGACGCGCCGTGGCGCCGCCGTAGAGCGGCTGCATCATCGGCGTTTCCACTTCGATGAAGTGATGCGCCTCCAGTTGCCGCCGCAGAGAGGTAATGATGCGGGCGCGCGTCACAAACACCTTGCGCACATCGGGATTGGCGATCAGGTCCAGGTACCGCTGGCGGTAGCGCGTCTCCACGTCCTCCAGCCCGTGCCATTTCTCCGGCATGGAGAGCAGCGTCTTAGAGAGAAACTCCAGCCGTTCGGCATGGATGCTCAATTCGCCGGTGCGCGTGCGGAAGAGGTAGCCCTCCACGCCCACCGTGTCGCCGATGTCCACCAGTTTGAAAAGCTGGTAGTCGCGCTCTCCCACCGCGTCCTTTTTGACGTAGATCTGCAGCCGCTCCCCGTTCTGCTGCAGATGAGCGAAGCCCGCCTTGCCCATGTGGCGCAGGGTCATGAGGCGTCCGGCCACGCGGACGCGCACTTCCGGAGTCAACTCTTCCGCTGTCTTAGAGCCGTAGCCGGCCAGGATCTCGGGAATGGTGTGGGAGAAGTCGAACTTCTTCCCATAAGCCCGGTATCCCAGGGCCTCGATTTCCCGAATCCGGGTCAGGCGCTGCTTGAGTAGATCGTCTTCGAGCGACAAATAAGTCTCCTATTGCCGAAATAAGTTATTATAAGGGCTTCGTTTGCGACGATCCATTTCCATTATCATTCCGGCCTTCAACGAAGAGAAACGTCTCCCCTCCACTTTGAAGACGGTCCGAGCATTTCTCGACCACTCGCGATGGGAAGATTTCGAAATCGTAGTGGTGGACGATGGCTCCCGAGACGCCACCGTGGCCCTCGCCGAGGCCGCGGGCGTGCGCGTCTTGCGCAATCCCGGCAATCGCGGCAAGGGATACACCGTCAAACACGGCATCATGAAGGCCCAGAACGAATGGGTGCTGTTCACCGATGCCGACCTGTCCTCTCCCATTGACGACCTGGAAAAACTCTGGTCGGCCGTGGAAACATCCGGGGCGCAGGGGGCCATCGGGTCGCGCGCGTTGGACCGCAGTCTGGTGGGCGTTCATCAGCCGCCCTTCCGCGAATTCATGGGCCGTGTCTTCAATCTGGTGATGCGCCTGGTCACCGGCCTGAATTATCGCGACACCCAGTGCGGCTTCAAACTCTTCGAAGCCCGCGCCGCCCGCGAAATCTTCCGCCGCCAGCAGGCCGACGGTTTCGGCTTCGATGTGGAAGTGCTATTCATCGCAAAGCAACTGGGTCATCGAATCCTGGAGGTGCCTGTCCGGTGGAATGATGTCGCCGGCACTAAGGTCAGCCTTTGGCGCGGTATGACTGCCTTCCTTGACCCGCTGAAAGTCCGCTGGAACAGTCTTACGGGTAAATATCGGTAACCCGCGGTCAGAGCCGCGAGCGTTGGCAAGCGAAATTTACTACAGTCAGCTAGCCCTTTTTAGCCCGGATACAACCTGGTAAACACCCATATAATAGATATAAGATGCCAGGGGAAACCGAAAGTTCGGCGACGATTCTTGCGGTAGACGATGATCTGGCTGTGCTGGGCTTTGTGGATAGTGTGCTCCGCACCGCCGGTTATCGCGTGTTGACCGCCGATGGCGGCCGCAGCGCCATCCGAGCCTTTGAAAGCTGCGATGCGCCTGTCGACCTGCTGGTCACCGACGTGATGATGCCGGACCTCACCGGGCCCGTCGTGGCACAGCGCCTTCTGTCGCGTCAACCGGATTTGCCGGTGCTCTTCATCTCCGGCTTTCACGATGCCGAGATGGTCCAGCGATTCGTCACCAAAAAGGGTTTCAGCCTCCTCCCCAAGCCGTTCACCGTGGACGCCCTCCTCCGCGTAGTCCAACTCACACTCAACAAAAGATAGCCTACGCGTGTTAGTCTGTTGCTGTACGCATCAGTAAATGAAGACATTGCAGGAGTTTGCCTCCTGGCTGCTTGTGTCGCCCGACCCCGCAGGAGGCAACCCTTCATCGGCAGCTTTCGTCGATATTGATCATCTCCAATTATTAAGCGACCGCAGGCTTGTCTCTGCCCTGTTGCTTTTCCTTTTGGCCCCGCTGTTCTGGTCGTTTGGCTTGGAAATCACGCTTTACGGCAACGATGCGCAGCGCTTGCGGGTCCGCCTTCTCTTCCGCGCCTTGAGCCTGGTCGTGCCGGTCGGCGGAATGCTGGCTGTTCGCGCCGCGCGCAGCCGGCGGGTCTACTCCAACGTGGTGCTGGGGCTCGCCACCGTGCTGACCATGAATCTGACGAATAACTTACTTCGTCCTCAAGGCTCGGTCCTGCCGATGCGTTTGCCCCTCATGATCCTGATCATGATGTACGGCGGTCTGCCGAATGAGTTTCTTCGACAGGTGATTCCTCCGCTGATTTACACCACCGGCATCATCCTGGAGCGCGCCCTGTGGCTTACCGGAAATGGCTCCGGCGATTTTGGCAGCGACGTGCTGATTCTGCTATTCGTCAATGCCGTGGGTATCGTGATGGTCTACCGCCGGTCGTCCCTGGAGCGCGAAGTGCGCTTTCGCTTTCAGGCCGAGCAACTCTCCCTGCTGGCATCCCATCAGGCCCTGGCCGACCTGCAAAGGCTCCGCGGCATCATTCCCATCTGTTCCCACTGCCGCAAAGTACGCACCGAAATCGGCAACTGGCAGCAACTCGAACAGTACGTCGCTGAGCACACCGACGCCGATTTCTCCCACGGCATCTGCCCCGTCTGCATGCGCATCCACTACCCCAACCGCAAGAGCGTAGTATAGGCTTTCAGCCTGTCCTGCCTACGCCAAGACTCTGCTGCACAGGCTCCGTTCCACCCCACCCGGGCGCGCCACAATCACCTCCGTCGCCATCCCCAGGAACAGGCCGTGCTCCACAACGCCCACCACCCCATCGATCTGCGCCTGCAAATCCGCCGCCGAATCGAACAGCGGGAAGCGGCAATCCAGCGTGTAGTGGCCCCCATCGGTCATCGCCGGCTGGCCCTCGGCATCGCTGCGCAGAGTCCATTCCGCGCCCAGGCTCGTTAGCCGCTGCGCCGTGCTCTGCCAGCCGAACGGCACCACCTCCACCGGAATCGGCTGCCGTTCGGGACACAGCCGGTCCACCATCTTGCTTTCATCCACGATAATCGCGAAACGCCGGCTGGAGACCGCGATCAGCTTTTCGTACAGCAGCGCGCCTCCCCGCCCTTTCACCAAATCGAGCGAACCGCGCGTCACTTCGTCGGCCCCGTCAATCGTCAGGTCGATGTGGCGCTGCTCGTCCAACGTGGATAGCGGAATCGCCAGGCTGGCCGCCAGCGCGCGCGTCTTCGCCGATGTCGGCACGCCGGTGATGCGCAGCCCTTCCGCCACGCGCCGTCCCAGAATCTTCACCATCGCCATGGCGGTGGTGCCGCTGCCCAGCCCGAGCACCATCCCGTCCTCGGCCAGTTCCGCCGCCGCCGCGGCCGCCGCCTGCTTCAGATCGTCTACTGTGGCCATACCTTCACTGTACCCGCTCCAGCACCACGGCCGTGCTGTCGAAGTCGCCGCGCAGATTCAGATTGAGCCCGGCCGTCATCAGATAAGCTCCGCTCAATTGCGGCTGCCGGTCCAGCAGCTTGTTGTCGATCCCTTCCAGCTTGTAGACCGCCTTTTCGTCCAGCCCCTGCAGCCGAATCGCCGGAGCCGCCGTATTGAACTCCTGCGAATGGCGGAAGGCGAAGACCACGCTCTGCTTTCCGTCCGCCGACACATACTGGTTCGCCGCCACATCGTTCTCGCGCGGCGAGAGCAACCGGTAAGCCTCGCCCAGTTGCACCGTGGGCCGGATCCGTTTGTACAGCGCGATCATCTTTGTGGCCAGCGCCGAATCGCTGTCCGTCCACTTGTTCAAATTCGCGCCCACACCGAGCGCCCCCTGCATGGCCACCAGGAATCGATACGACAGCGGAGTGCTCCGCGTGTTCATGTTCGGTACGTCCGTCACCCACGCCGACATGATCTTCGCCGGATACGCCTGCGAGAAGCCTTCCTGAATACGCAGACGGTCGAAAGCCTCCGTATTGTCGCTGGTCCAGACCTCGTCCACCCGCTGCAGGATTCCCAGGTCCACGCGGCCGCCGCCGCCGGAGCAGGATTCGATTTCCAGCTTCGGATGCTTAGCCCGCAGCCGGTCGATAATCTCGTACAGGTTGCGCACGTACTGCACCCAGAGTTTCTGCTCGTCCGCGGCGCCGGCCTCCGGCCATCCCGGCTCGGAGAAGGAGCGGTTCATGTCCCATTTGAAATAACGAATATTGTTCTCCGTGGCCAGTTTGTCCAGCACGCCGAAGATGTACTCCTTCACGTCCGTGCGCGCCAGATTCAGGATCATCTGGTTGCGCAACTCGCTCCGCGGACGGCCCCCGAAGTTGATCACCCAATCGGGATGCGCGCGGTAAAGGTCGCTATCGGCGTTGATCATCTCCGGCTCTACCCAGAGTCCGAAATCCATGTGGAGACCGTTGACCGTGTCGATCAGCGGCTTCAGTCCTTGCGGAAATTTCTGCGGATTCACGAACCAGTCGCCCAGTCCCGCCCGGTCGTTATTGCGCTTGCCGAACCAGCCGTCGTCCATCACGAAGAGTTCCACGCCCAGTTTGGCGGCCTTCTCGGCCAGCACCTTCTGGCCGGCTTCGGTGACGCTGAACGTGGTGGCTTCCCACGAGTTGTAGAGCACCGGACGCGTCCGGCTCGAAAGGCCGCCGGGCAGGATCTTCTCCCGCGTGAAGCGGTGCAGCAGGCGCGACGCGCCGCCGAAACCTCCAGCCGAAAAGCCGCCAAAGAATTGCGGAGTTTCCAGAGTCTCGCCCGGCTTCAGGCGATATGAAAAATCAAAACTGTTCATGCCGCCGGTGACGCGCACCTGCCGGTACGGCGTCTGCTCCACCGTGATGCGCCAGTTCCCGCTCCAGGCCAGTGCGCCGAACCAGACGCGCCCGTGGCCTTCATCCGCATCGCCGCCGTCGATCGCAAACCAGGGATTGAAATTATGACTGGTATGGCCCTTGCGGCTCTCCAGCACTTTCTGCCCCTCGTGAATCGGCTCGCGATTGATCTGCGTTTCCGCGGCCCATCGCCCGCTCAGGTACGTGAGCCGGTAGCCATCGCCCGGCGGCAGATTCCAGGTGGCCGATTGCGCGCTGTTCACCGTCAGCAACTGACCCGTCCCATTGCGAATGGTCGCGCTCCGCGCCAGAACCCCATAGTCCGGATAGACGTGATAATGCAGCACCACCTCGATCGGGTCGTGGATGTCCTTGAGCGTAATCTCCAACTCGTCGCCCTGCAGGCGATGGGAGGCGTAGCGCAGCACCAGGTCGCGGTCACCGTCTTCACGCGAGATCTTGAGCGCCGGCTCGTAGTAGCGCGTTCCACCCCAGCCGGGGAACTCCTCGTTCTCCAGCATCTGACGCGGATCGAACGACGAAATGTCGCGCCGCGGCGTCGCGGCCGGCAGATCGTCCACGCGCCACAAAGGCGCGCCCCAGTAGAGATTGCGCACCGCTCCGTCGGGAGCTACAGCCAAAGCATAGGAACTGTCGCGGGTCGTGATCAGCCACGTCTTCCGCGCTTCCACATACTGAATCGACTGCGCTTCGGCCGCCGCGCAAATCAGACACGTCACCGCCAACCTTCTTAAGGTAGTGGACCACATGGTCTGAAATTATCACAACTAGTAGGACAGACGATCGCCTTTCGTCGTCTGTCTCGGCCGCCGGAGTCTTTTGCATCTTCTTTTGTTCCAGCTTGGCCGCATTTGCACGTAGGATAGGCTTTAGCCTGTCCAGGCCGGGTAGGACAGACGATCGCCTTCCGTCGTCTGTCTCGGTTCTAATTCTCGGTCGGCGTCTTTTGCATCTTGTCGACCACGATGATATCCACTGGACCTTTCTTTTGTTCCAGCTTGAGGCCCAATTGTTCCTGCAACGCGGCCGGCAGTGGCGGAACCGCAACCTGTTCGGCCTGTTCGCCTCTTCCCGGACCCGATCCCGGACCACGCTCCACGTCATGAGCAAACGCGACCGCGCCTCCACCCGCCGGCATCATCGGCATCTTGCCCATGCCATTCTCGTCCGGCAGGAAGTCCAGCGTGAAATCGTACTTCGCCTTCAGACCCGTCATGTCGTTCACCGGTTTGTCCATCTGGTTGGACAGTTGATCCACGAAGGCGGACATCGTCTGCTTGCTGCACTGCAGATGACTCTTCGGTCCGCTGGGACTCATCATCATCATGTTCATGCAGCCGGTCCTCGCCATCATTGCCGCCGGGAGCTTGATTGTACCGTCCGGGCCCATGACGACCTTGCCCATCATTTTCCCGACGTCCGGAGGCTCCGGTGCTTTCGCCGCGGTCGCATCGTTCGGACCACCCGTGACAGCCGCGGGCGCCGGCGGATCTTCCGGCGATTCCTTCATCTTCGACCCGCCCTTGCCCACCACCAGCGCATACATCGGCAGGTCCTTCGTCTCATGGTGAACCGCCAGTCCGAACCGCTCCTTGAGCAGGTTCTGCAGCATGATCTTCACCTGATCCTTGGTAGTCCCCTCAGGAAGCTTGGCCACGATGTCGAAGCGCTCGCCGTCCAACCAGCTCGGCCCCGTGATCTGATAGCCCCTGACCCCGTAGGCATTGGTCAACAGATTTTTCAAAGAGACGTTGTTGTACGTCAGGTGGCCGGGATCCGCGGAACCCGGACCGCCTCGCGAGCCGATCATCATGCGCCCGCCCGTCATGGGCTCCGCCGGCTTGATCGAGGCCACTTCAAAGGTCAACTGGTTGTCCGATGACTGCGCCAGGACCGCACCACACGCCGCGATCGACAGACAGGCTCCCAGAATCGTTCTTCGCATCGTTTCCATCTCCTTGATGAATGTCCGGATCTCCCGTACCCTCTCATAACGACGTGCTCCAACCGTTTGTGACAGGAAAATTTCCCGTCTTGCTAATTGTATCAATTTAGTAGTACACTAGCATTATGAGCGGAGGAAGCGCACAGACCCGCCGTCAGTTTCTTTCTCTGGCCTCGCTCTCCGTCCTTCGTCCGCAGCCCGTCGTGGTCCCCGTGAATGTGGTCACCGACGGCCTGGCGCGCTGGGCTCCACGCCAACTCGACGCCTTCTGGTGGAAACTCTGGCCGGACACCTGCCGCCAATTCGGAGGCTGCGGCATCCGGCTGCAAAGCACGGCCACGCTCGGCGGAGTCGCTCGCCCGCCCGGGAGGGAGCCGATCCTCACGGGCCTGGAACGCGGCGCGCTGAATCTGGTGGTCACCAACCGTATTCCCATGGAGTGGGATCAGGGCCGCACCCTCAGCGGCGTCACCTTGCTCTACCGCAGCTATTCCGTCTGCATGATCGCCATGGATCACGCCCACGGACTGCAGGTTCCCCTACTCTCCGTGAACACCTGCACGCACGAAATTCTGCACGCGCTGCTCCTCGATATCTTCGAGGAGAAGCCGCCTGGCATCGCCGGAGCCTGGCGCGAGTTTCGCGTGGATTGGTACGCCACCCGGCTTTCCTTCCATGCCCCGGGCACCGAAGTGCGCAGTTCAGCCCTCCGGTACGTGACACGCCTTGCCCATAGCGACGGCGTCGCTGCCGCGAAGTAGAATAGGATCTTCGCTGAAAGTCATGCGCCCTGCCCCGCCGCCGGATTCGCCGAATGCCGCTCCCCGCTGGTCCCGCGTCTCCTTACGGGCGCGGGGAGTCTCGGTGCTGCTGTTCCCCATGGCCATGCTGTTTGCCGCCCTGTTCACCGTTTACTGGGCGGAGGGGAACGTACGAGACAGCGAAGTCACGGTGAGCCGCGCCTTCGATACCCGCGCCGAAATCATGCGTCTGCACAGTGCGCTGCTGGACGCCGAAGCCGCTGCCAACGAATATCAGTCCACCCGGCAGCAGCGTTTCTTGGACGCGTCCGATGCCGCGCAGTCCGCCGTGCGCGCTTCATTAGGCCGCCTGCCCGCCGCGGTCGCCGAACAGATCCGTCCCTTGGTCCTCCGCGAATTGGACCTGCTGACGCAAGCCCGCACGTCGGCCGACGTCATGAGCGAACTCCAGGCGCGGCTCGACCTGGTCAGCAGCCAGCAGGACCGCCTCTTCATGCAGGCCCGCTATCAGCGCGACCTGGCCCGCCAGACGTTGTTTCGCACCATCATGGCTTGCGGAATCCTGGGACCTCTGGGCGCCCTGTTCATCCACCTTCTGGTAGCCGGCCGGCTGGTCCGCCGGATTCAGATGGTGGAGGAAAACGCCCGCCGCCTCGCCCACGGCATTGAGCTGGAGCCTTTTCCTCCCGGCAACGACGAGATTTCCGCCTTGGCCCGCCAGTTGGAAGACGCCGCCTATCTCCTGCAGGACCGCGAGCGCGAACTCCGCGAAAACGAGCGCCGCTACCGCGACCTGTTCAACCAGGCGCCCCTCGCCTACGAAGAGACCGACCGCGAAGGCACGGTGACTCACTTCAATCAGGCCGTCTGCGCGCTGCTCAATTGCACCCCCGACCAGGCCCTGGGACGCTCCGCCTGGGACTACGTCGCCCCCGATCAGCAGGAGTCCGTCCGCGCCTCCATGCTGGAAAGGATCTCCACCGGCAATGAGACCGGCCCCATCGAGTGCGAGTACATGCTGGACGACGGCTCACGCATCGCCGTAGAGATTCGCGAGAACCTGATCCGCGACGAAAATGGCCTGGTGACCGGCGTCTGTCGCTCCCTGATGGACGTCACCGAGCGGAACCTCTCGGCCATCGCAGCCCGCAAGGTGGAGCAGTATGCCATGGAGTTGCGCAACAAAAATGAGCAACTTCACCGCGCGCTGGACGCCGCCCGCTCCGCCACCGAGGCCAAGAGCCGCTTCCTGGCCAGCGTCTCGCACGAACTGCGCACTCCGCTCAATGGCATCATCGGCTTCTCCGAGATGATGCACGACGGACGCCTGGGAGACGTGACCGCCGATCAGCGTGAAGTGATGGGCGATATTCTCGATAGCGCCCGACACCTTCTGCAACTGATCAACGATATCCTCGATCTTCACAAAGTGGAGGCCGGCCGCATGGAATTTCGTCCCGAGCCTTGCCGCCTGGAGAGCCTCGCCACCGAAGTCCGCGACATTGTGCGCCCGCTCGCCGAGAAGAAGAATATCCAACTCACCACCGAAGTAGCAGCCGATCTCACCGCTCTCATCGATCCCTCCCGTTTCAAGCAGGTGCTCTACAACTACCTCTCGAACGCCGTCAAGTTCACCGGACGCGACGGAGCGGTAGTGGTTCGCCTGACTCACGAAGGCGAGATGCACTTCCGCCTGGAAGTGGCCGATACCGGCACCGGCATTTCCGCCGCTGAAATCCCCCGCCTGTTTCAGGAGTTCCAACAACTGCCCAACAGCCGCAAGGCCGAACAGGGCACCGGTTTGGGACTGGCCCTCACCAGGCACATCGTGGAGGCGCAGGGCGGCACCGTGAGCGTTCGCAGCGAATTGGGAAAAGGCAGTGTCTTCTCGGCCGTACTGCCGGTACTGGGAGTGGCCCTGCCCCATACCACTGATTAGGTACGTAAGCTAAGATACTCTTAATGGCCGGTGAGCCGATCCTAATTGTAGACGACACGCCCGTAAACCTGAAACTCACACGTATTCTATTGGTTAACGAAGGCTACAAAGTGTTAACCGCGGGCAGCGCCGAGGAAGCCCTCGAGCTCCTCAGCAGCTATCACCCTCACTTGGTGCTGGCAGACATTCAGTTGCCGGGAATCGATGGTTTGGAGTTTACCCGCCGGGTCAAGGAGAACCCGGCCCTGAGCGACATCATGGTGGTGGCCCTCACGGCCTTCGCCATGAAGGGCGATGAGCAAAAGGCGATCGATGCCGGCTGCGACGGCTACATCACTAAGCCCATCGACACGCGCTCGCTCGGTGCGCGCCTTCGCGAGTACCTGGACCGCCGCGCCGAATCGCATCCCGTCTCGCAGCCGCCCCCTGACGAGGCCACCGCGAAGACCCACATTCCGCCAGTGGAACTCCTGGCGCTGCGCCGCAAGTTTCTGGAGGAAGGCTACGAGCGTTCGCGCCAACTGCTCCTCGATCTGGACGGCCGCTTCAACGCCGCCGATGCGGCTCGCGTGGTGCACCAATGGATTGGCACGGGCGGTCTGCTCGGCTATTCGGCCATCAGCCGGCTGTCGCGCGAAGTCGAAGCCAGCCTGGAAGAACGGCCGCTCGACAATAGCCAGGTGCGCGAGTCGTTGACCAACCTCGTGCTGGCCTTCAGCAGCCCCAGGGAAGCGCGCGACGCGCCGATTCCCGATTCGGTCATCCAGGGTCTGGCCGGCAAACAGATCGGCGTCGCCGGCTTTCCCACCAACGAGCGCGAGCGGCTCTGCGTGGCCTTGGAACGAGCGCAGGCCACTCCGGCGTTCTTCACGCTGGAGGACGATCCTGAAAACCCCATCGTCAGCGAGTGCGCACTGCTGACCGTGTTTGCGCGGCCGGAGAATATGGACTCCCGCTGGCTGGACGCCGCCGTCCTGAAGCGGGTCAACCGGCCGGTCGTCTTCGCCGGCAGCCGCGATCATCTACTCGAATTGGCAGGACCCCTGCAATCCCTGGCGCGCGATTTCCTGATGGATTCCTGGGCTCCGGAAGAAGCGCTGGTCAGGCTCAGCATGGCAGCCGCTGAGAAGCCCGAGCGGGCCGGCATCGAACGCATATTCACCGGCCGCGCCCAAGTGCTGGTGGCCGACGACGACCCCGTCGTGCTCGCCCTGGTGAGCGCGGCCATTCGCAATTTCGGCATGGACTGCCGTACAGCGGCGGATGGGCCGATGGCGCTGCAGACCATTCGCGAAACGCAGCCTTCGGCGGCGGTGCTGGATGTGAACATGCCGGGGGGCATGGACGGCTACCAGGTGCTGTCCGCCATCCGCTCCGAACGCCTGCCTGTACGCGTGCTCCTGCTCACCGCGCGGCAGCAGGAGAGCGACGTGCTTCGCGGCTTCACTCTCGGCGCGGACGACTACATCGTGAAGCCGTTCAGCCCCACGGAGGTGGTAGCTCGCATCAAGCGGCTGCTGGGACGATGATCCGCACCGAACTGTCCCTGGTCACGATTGTTCTTTCGGGCTTTGGACTCTGGGTCCTCGGCATGTTCGCGCTTTCGATGCTGCGCGGTTTCGCATGGCGCAAGCAGCGTCTGGCGCACCATTCGAACCTGCCCGCCATCCGCGAAGTGCTCATCGACTATCTCTCCGGCAATGAGGACCGCACGCGGCTGCGCGAGTTCCTGCAAACCGTGCCCGATCAATTGGCCGAAGCCTTCATGAGTTTCGAAGGCACCGTGGCGGGCAGCGCGCGTGACCGTCTCTGCGACCTGGGCTTGGAACTTGCCCTGATCCATCAATGGTGCGAGGAGTCGCGCTCGCGCAACGTGCAGCAGCGCCGTACGGCTTATTGGCGCCTGGCCTTCGTCTGCTCCTACGAACCCTGCCGCCGCATCACCAGCGACATTTTAATGAGGGGCATCAACGATTCCGATGAAGAGGTCCGTCTGGCGGCCAGCCGCGCCATGGTCTACACCGGCGCCCCCGACGATGTGGAGCGCGTCTTCGAATACGCCGTCTCGCAAAACCCGTTGAACCGCATCCTGCTCAGCGAAGAACTCCGGCCGTATGCCGCGGTGCTGTGCGAGCGGGCCATTCCGAAAGTGTTGAAGTCCGGCGATCCATCCAGCACCGTCGGCATGCTGCAGATGGTGGCCGCCTGGGAACGCGCCGTGGCCCTACCGGGAATCGGGACGCTGCTGCGTTCCGACAATCGCCAGATCCGACTGCTGGCCTTGCAGGTAGCGCCGCTGGTGCAGGACTCGCCCGAAGTCCGGAAAGCGATTCTGGACGCGCTCGCCGATGCGGACAGCGAGATCTTCGCCGCAGCCGCGGGGGCTGCCGGAAGGCTGCGCCTGGAAGCCGCATTACCCGATTTGGCGCGCCTGCTGCGGACCGGCGATTCGCACCGCGCCCGAGCCGCCGCCGCAGCCTTGGGCTCCATCCCGCCCAAGGGCCTGGTGGCTTTGCAGGAACTGACTGCCAGCCCCAGCACCACCACTGCCGTGGCGGCCGCCGAAGCTCTTTCCAGGACGCGGGGACAGCGATGATCTCGGCGCTATTGCAAGGGGCCGCACTGACGCTCTTCCTTTCCACAATGGTGGGCATCGGACTGCTGCTCAAGGGCTGCTACGTGCTCCGGCGGCGCGCCCGCAGCAGTTCGCGCGACTATACCTCCATCCTGTTGAAGTCGCCCCAGATGCCGATGGTGTCCATCCTCGCGGCCTCGCCGGATGCGTCGGCGGAATCCCGGGCATTTGTGCGGCGGCTGCTGGCAGTCCACTGCTCCAATAGCGAAGTGGTGCTGGTGCTCAACGGCGCCTCGCAGCGCGACTTCGAGACCTGGTCGGAAGAGTTCCGCGAATCGACGGGTGCGGCGCGCCTGGTGCTGCTCAAGACCGAAGGCGGCGATTTGGCGCAGGCCTATCAGGCCGCAGTGGCGGCAGCTGCCGGGTCGCTGATCGCGGTGTTCGATCCGGAGAGCCACTTCGTCCCCGAAATTCTGCTGCGGCTGGCGCTCCCGATGCTGGAGGATCCCGACGGTGTCGCGGCCGTGTGCGGCGTCGCGCCGGAGATTGCGTCGAACAGCCTGATCGAGCAGTTCGCCGGAATCGAAGCACTGCGCCTCTGCCTGGTCCGGTGCGCCGCCTTCTCCGGCTGGAACATGCTGCTGCCGGTGGCGGGATGCTGCGTGCTGGTCCGCCGTGATGCCATTCGGCAGACCGCGTTTGCCAGTCCGCTGGAACTGATCCTGAACCTGCACGGACAGGCGCGCCGCGGGGGTCCGGCCTTCCGCATGGTGCTGGTCCCGGAACCGGTGAGTTCGCTGGCGCCGGCGAAATCGGAGGCCACCCTGCGCCGCCTGCTGCTGCGCGATCAACAGGCCTTGGCCGCTGTGGTCCGGCACCGGAAATCCATCGCCGGCGGCTTGGGCGCGGTGGGCTGGGGCTTGCCGGCGCTGCTCTACTGGCGCGTGGCGAAGCCACTGCTGGAAACGGCTCTCTACGCAGCGGCGTTAGTGGCCGTGGTGACGGGCCTAGCCCCGGTGCAAGCCGGCATCCTGGTGCTGCTCTGTACGGTGGGGGCTGGCACCCTGCTTTCCATGTCGGCAGTGGTGCTGCGGGAACTGGCCGAATACCAAGGCAGCGATCCGGTCCAACTGGCCAAGCTGTTCTTCGCGGCCATCCCGGAGAATCTGGGGTACCGCCAGATGCGGAATTTGTGGCTGCTGGAAGGCTTCGTCAGACGGTAGAGCTTCGTCAGGCAGAAATACAAAACCGGCCCGGAATGCTGGTTCGGGCCGGCCTGTCTACAGGACAAAAGCGATTCGTTTACGGCTGGAGGACGATTTTCGTTTTGGTGCCGCCGATGCGGATTTCGGCAATGGTCTTGCCGGTGTAGCGGATGGCGGTATCGTCGTACTTCTTTTCCACGATCTCAATCTTCGCGGGCGATTCCACGGTCACCTTGCCAAGTACCAGGGTGATCTTGGATTCGTCCACATTCAGGCGATACTCGCCGGCTTTCAAGTCGGTTCCGTTGACAACGGCAGCCTGGCCCAGGGTAATGCGATAAGAATGAGCACTGGGAACGGTGCCCGCAAATGCCGCGGCGAGCGCCAAAATCAGGAATGAGAGTACAAATTTCTTGAACATTGAATCTCCTAAAAAGAGTTTAACACCACTTTATCGTGGATGCTATGGTACAGCTATATTTTCCGCTCCCGAGGCATATAATAAGGACCATGCTCAGATGGGGATGCCAGGCTGCATTTTTCCTGTGCGCGCTGTCACTTTCCGCCGCCGAGGTGCGGTATGCCACCGACGTGGCCCCGCTGCTCCAAAAGCGCTGCTACGGCTGTCACGGCGCGGGCCAGCAGATGAGCGGCCTTCGACTCGATCAGAAGGACGCCGCCATGCGCGTCATCCAACCCGGCAACAGCGCGAACAGTAAGCTCATTCGCATGGTGACCGGCGCAGACGGCAAGATCATGCCTCCGGCCGGCCCCAAACTCTCCGCCGCCGAGATCGCCACCCTGCGCACCTGGATCGATAGCGGCGCCGAATGGGGCGCAGTCCCCACCATGACGGCAAGCTCGGCCGCCACTCACTGGTCGTTCCGCAAAATCGCGCATCCCGCGCCGCCCGCCGTCCCCGCCGTCAATGGCGCCGCCTGGCCGCGCAACGCGATCGACAACTTTATCCTCGCGCGCCTGGTCAAGGAAGGTATCCAGCCTTCGCCCGAAGCCGACCGCGCCACCCTGTTCCGCCGCGTCAACCTGGACCTCACCGGTCTCCCTCCCACCCCGCAGGAGATCGACGACTTCCTGCACGACACCCGGCCCGACGCCTACGAGCGCGCCGTCGATCGCCTCCTCGCCTCGCCCCACTACGGTGAAAAATGGGCCCGCTACTGGCTCGACCTGGCCCGTTACGCCGATAGCGACGGCTACGAAAAAGACCGCTCCCGTCCCTGGGCCTGGCGCTACCGCGAGTGGGTGATTCAAGCTCTCAACAGCGACATGCCGTACGACGAATTCACCACCGAACAGCTCGCCGGCGACCTGATGCCCAATCGCAATCTGAACACCCTGGTGGCCACCGGCTTCAACCGCAACACCCTCACCAATCGCGAAGGCGGCACCGACCCCGAGCAGTTCCGCGATGAGCAGGTGCTGGACCGCGCCGCCACGCTCGGCACCGTCTGGCTGGGCTTGACCGTGGGCTGCGCGCAGTGCCACGACCACAAGTTCGACCCCATCAAACAGAAAGAGTTCTACCAGCTCTCGGCCTACTTCAACACGCAGGAAGAGATCAACATCCTGGCGCCGATGCCGGGCGAGCTCGGTCCGTATCTGGCCGCCAAACCGGCCTACGATCAGAAGCGCAAGGAACTCCTGGAGCAGTACAAGATCCCCGAAGCCCTGGCGGCCTACGAAGAGCGGCTGCGCAACGCCGCCTTGCATCCCGGCCAGTTGCAGGACGCCGATTTCGCTTACGGCGAGTTCACCCACACCGTCGACAACGCCCGAAAAGTGCTGTTCATGGACCCCGCCAAACGCAGCGAAGTGCAGACCACGGCCATGACCGACGTCTTCATCGGCTCCTGCGGCAACGCCTACCCCAAGGATTACTGCAACGGTCTGAAACTGGGCGAACTGCGCACCAAGCTGAATCAGTTGAACGCCACGCTGCCGCCGGTGACCTACGCTCCGGTGCTGCTGGAGAACGATACGCCGCCCAAGACCTTCGTCCACATCAAGGGCGATTGGAAGGACCCCGGCGCGGAAGTCAAAACCGGCATGCTGGCCGTGCTGCCCCCCATGCCGCCCGGCGCTCCAACGCGGCTGACGCTCGCGCGCTGGCTGGTATCGCCCGAAAATCCGCTGACCTCGCGCGTAGCCGTTAATCGCCTCTGGCAGGAACTCATGGGCCGCGGCATCGTGGTGACCAGCGAAGATTTCGGCACGCAGGGCGAGCCTCCCAGCCATCCCGAACTCCTGGACTGGCTGGCCAGCGAATACATGGCGCGCGGCTGGAGTTCCAAGCAGATGATCCGCCTCATGGTGACGTCCGCCACCTATCGCCAGTCGTCGCACGCGCGTCCGGAACTGGACTCGAAGGACCCGTCCAATACCCTGCTCTCGCACATGTCGCGCCTGCGCCTGCCGGCCGAACTAGTGCGCGATCAGGCGCTCTCGGCCTCGGGACTGATCGACCTGCGCGTGGGCGGACGCAGCGTCAAACCGGCGCAGCCCAAGGGCGTGGCCGAGCTATCGTACGCCGGCTCGGTCAAGTGGGAAGAGAGCCCCGGCGCGGACCGCTACCGCCGCGGGCTCTACATCCACTTCCAGCGCACCACGCCGTATCCGCAGCTCATGAATTTCGATGCGCCGGCGGCCAACCTTTCCTGCACCCGCCGCGAGCGTACCGACACGCCGCTACAGGCGCTCGACCTGATGAACGACCCGGTCTTCTATGAAGCCGCCCAGGCGCTGGCCTTCCGCATCATGCGGGAATCCACCGGCGCGTTTCGCGATCGCCTCAATTACGCCTTCAAGATCACCGTCGGCCGCGAGCCCCAGGCGCGCGAAGCCGAGCGCATGGGCAAGTATTACGATGAGGCGCTGCATGGCATCCAAGCCGCGCCGCAAACCATGGCCGCCTTGTTTCCCAACCGGCTGGAAGGCGTGCCGCAGAACGAAGCCGCCGCCTGGGTGGAGTTGAGCCGCGTATTGCTCAACCTGGACGAGTTCATCACGAGGGAATAACGATGGATCGCGAACAGTTTTGCAGAATTCAAAGCCGCCGCAAGTTCTTCCAGGAGTGTGCCGGAGGAATCGGCATCGCGGCGTTGGCGCAACTCATGCAGCAGGAGGGACGCGCGGCCGGTCCGGACCTCAATCCGCTCGCGCCCAAGAAGCCGCATTTCCCGGCCAAGGCGAAGAACGTCATCTTCATGTTCATGGAGGGCGGCCCCAGTCAACTCGACCTGTTCGACCCCAAGCCGGAGCTCCAGAAATGGAGCGGCAAACCGCTGCCGGCCGAGATGACCAAGAACCTGCGCCTGGCCTTTACCAAGCCGAACGCCGCCGTCCTGGCCAGTCCGCGCACCTTCACGCCGCATGGCAAGAGCGGCATCGAGTTCTCCGATTATATTCCGCACATCGGCTCGTGCGCCGACGATCTCTGCCTGGTCCGGTCCATGTATACCGACGCCTTCAACCATCACCCCGGCCAGTTGCTGCTGTTCGGCGGCAGCATTCAGGTGGGCCGTCCCACCATGGGCGCCTGGGTGCTTTACGGCCTCGGCAGCGAATCGAAAAATCTGCCGGGCTTCGTGGTGCTGAGTTCAGGCGTGGGCACCAGCGGCGGCACGTCCAACTGGTCGAGCGGATTTCTGCCGTCGACTTACCAGGGCGTCGTGTTCCGCAGTTCGGGCGACCCGGTTTTGTACCTTTCCAATCCGCCCGGCGTCACCGGCGAGATGCAGCGCGGCAGTCTGGACGCGCTGAAGGACCTGAATCAGGAGCATTACGCCGAGACCGGCGACGGGGAGATCGCCTCCCGCATGGCCTCCTACGAACTGGCGTTCCGCATGCAAATGGCCGGTCCGGAACTGCTGGATTTTTCCAAGGAATCGCCCGAGACCCTGGCGTCCTACGGCATTGACGACGGGCCGTCGCGCCAGTTCGGCACCAATTGCCTGCTGGCACGCCGCATGGTCGAGCGCGGCGTCCGCTTCGTGATGCTGACACATGCCAGTTGGGACGACCACACGGATCTGAATCGCAAGCTCAAGAAGAGCTGCGACATCGCCGACAAGCCGACCGCGGCGCTCATTCAGGACCTCAAGCAGCGCGGTCTGCTGGAGGACACGATTGTGGTCTGGGGCGGCGAGTTCGGCCGCACCCCGATGGTGGAAATCCGCGATCCGCGCGACGTCAACAATGCGGGCCGCGACCATCATCCTCTGGCCTACAGCCTCTTCCTGGCCGGCGGCGGCATCAAAGGCGGACAGGTGATCGGCAAGACGGATGATCTGTGTATGAACGTCGTGGAAGACAAAGTCCACGTCCATGATCTACAGGCCACTCTGCTGCACTGCCTCGGGCTGGAGCACACCAAACTCACTTACCACCACATGGGCCGCGACTTCCGTCTGACGGACGTAGCGGGGAATGTGGTACCGAAGATGCTGGCCTGAGGCTGGGCGAACACGCGACATCACAATAACGTTAATGGCTGGGTTGCCGAATGGTGAGTGGCGCTACTTGAATCTGTTTCGCGAGACCATAGTTGGTCGCAAGATCGCTGTCGCTGTACACGAGAATCCGTCCGATGACGAGTACCGCGTTGTTCGGTGAAAGAATCTGGGCCATTCCTTGGGGCACCGTTCCTTTCCAGCGGGGACCGCTGACCAGATATTCGCCGGGCCCGGTTCCCGTGGTGCGTTTGCCGACGTAGGCAAAATTCGCGTTCTTCGACGGATCGTTGAACTGCACGCTATAGTAGCGGCCGCCCATATCCGGCACACGCAAGATTTGCGGTCCTTCCCTGAGGTCTAACCAACCGACCGTAAGTAGCGTGTCGTGATTTACTCCGGTAGTCCACAACTTTGAGGCCCCGGCAGGTGGGTGGAGGGGATCTGCAAAAAGCGATTGGGGCTCGGTATAGAGCGTATTAATCGGGATAGGGCCGTCGCCTCCTCCTTGAACGAGGATTGCTCTCTTGAACACTGAGAGAAATAGGCGCGGCCAAAAGTAGATAACAAGGAACCAGACCGCGATACAAATTCCGCCGAAGATAAGCAAATGTTCGTGCGACGAATGCATCATTTCACTTGGACAACCGGCGGCACTGGATACTTGCCGTCGAGAATGGCCGCGCCGGGCATGTACGCCCGCAGCCAGAGTCTGAACGGGCCTGTGGGTGCGGGCAGCCAGTTGGATTCATGGCCTGCCGGAACGGCGTCCTGTAGATAAATGTCGATCGATCCGTCGGCGTTTGGCACGAGTCCCGATCGATTGCTGACGCAATACCGGTTGATCGGATTCTGCACAAACCGTTCTTTCGCATCCGCCACAGTCAGTGACCAAAACGCATCGACCGGCGGAAGACCATCCGGCGGGAAATGCAGGATGTAATTGTACTCTCCGGACAGCGTATGACCCGCGCCATCCACCTGCGTTTTCCAATACATCGCTTCTTGCGGTGAGTTTACTGGGCCGGGAAATATCCGGGCGCACGCGGCCCGCATAAACATGCCGTTGCCCGGGTCGCCGCAGCCGAAAATCGTGACCCAGCCGTTGACCCTCGTAGCTTTTACTCTCGCCACAATTTCGATCGTGACAACCGCTAGCCCAAAACCGACGAAGAAGCCCGGAACCAGAGCACTACGCAGGGTCAGTGAAGCAGGTGAGAAGAACCGGCGGATAACGACCCATCCGCACACCAAGGCAATGAGTGCCATGAAGTACGCATAGGCTCTCTCGCTCATCCACAAATTGTACCTCTCGGATAGGAACCCAACCATGCGAGTTCCGCCATCCGCAGCGCGCCCCACCTAAGGCCTCCGTGCTTCCTCAGCGCCTCGAAATCCTGGGATCGACCGGATCGATAAAGTGCCGACGCAGAACTGAGAGTGGCTCCCGTACCATTCCGGCGTCGTTAGAATAGGTCATGCGCAATGAGTTCACTGCGATCGTCGAGCGAGATGGCCCGTGGTATATCGCCTACTGCGCGGAAGTTCCCGGCGCCAACGGCCAAGGAAAGTCGCATGAAGAGTGCCTCGCGAGTCTCAGGGAAGCGATCACGCTGATCCTCGAACACCGGCGCGAGGAATCCTTGCGCTCGCTGCCGCCGGACGCCGGCCAGGAACTCGTTGTTGTCGGATGAGGCGCGAGGGCCTGCTCCGGCACCTTCGTCGGCATGGTTGAATACTGCGACGAGAAGGCAAAGAACACACGCTATGGGAGAACCCCCAAACGGGTCACGCTGAGGCGATTCCGCGTCACTCCGAGATCGCCAATCTTTTGGGCGAAGAAGATCTGTCGCAAGCTGTCGATTCCGGACCAGGTTAACTGATGGGGAGAATCAGCAACGGGCGTGACGCGTCAAGTGGATCGCTTCTCGGCGCTCAGCCTCTGACGAGCCCGCCGGCGACTATCTGCTAAAATGAATTTTTCAATATGACAGATGATGACTGGACAGCGGCAAAGCACAGAGTCACCGACGAAATGCGATCGTTCACGAGGCCATTCGCCTCGCCACTCACGGTTGAGACTCGCGAAACGGTCCGGCTAAAGGGAACAGGCTCGTATGTGCTGTGGACGGAACAGCGCCTTTTGCTCACCTGTGAGCATGTCGCCCGCGAGCAACCCATCCATTACAGGTTCTGTGGTTCAGACGCGGTGTACGAGCACCCGGGGCCTTGGACTATGGATCCCCATCCTTTCGATGCCGCTTTTGCCCGGATCACTGATGAACAGTGGAGGGCGACTGATCATCAATCGGCAGGCGTGCCGTCAGTCAAATTCGCCGAACGTCACAGCATCTCGCAGCCGGCAGAGTTGCTCTTCTTCCGAGGCTATGCAGGTGAAAATGCCGCGTATGGTTTTGGCGTACACGAAGCGAATGGAACCGGCTACTGCTCGCAGGAGGTTGCTGGAGCGGGTGATGACCAGATCTTTGAGTTGTTCTGGGATCCGCTACAAGGGCAGATAACGAATGGGACTACGGCAGAAGCAGCGTCCGCAATGTTATTCGACAATCCAGAAGGTTTTAGCGGTTCCTTGGTTTGGAACACTCGATACCTTGAGATGACCGCCAGCGACGAGGCATGGAGTCCAGCGGCTGCCGCGGTCACAGGTCTATTGCGGCGCTGGGATCCGAAGACCAAGACGCTCCTTGTATGGCGGGCAGAGCACTTGGTTGAGTGGCTTAGAGCGCACCTCTACCTCTAAGTGTTACATATGAGCGGCGCTATTCAATGTCTCAGTTTTAGCTCTCATATTGGGGGAGCTGGCTGGTCGGAAGCAATCCACGTGGTCGTGTAGTCGCCAAAGCACCCGAACGTCGAACCGCCTCGACGCGGCTGGATAAGAGCTTACGCCCGACCGGTCCAATAAATGCGCCGTTTCTCGACGAGGGCCGAAGGAAGGTCTCTCTGGCGCGCCGTAGCGTCCCTCGTGTCACCGCTTCAGCGGTCCACGATAGCCTATCGGTCGACATGCGAAGTCGTGCGACACTCATGCTGGGAGCGTTCAGATGAGTTGCAGCTCGAAAGGGCTCCAGGTTGGGAGACGATCCGCTTGAAAGTTTTCTGGTCTTGGCAATCTGACACGCCCGGCAGTACAGGACGGCACCTAATTCGCGCAGCCCTGGAGGCGGCAATCGCTGAATTGAAGGTGGCCGATGGGATCGAGGATGCAATCCGCGGTGACTTGCATCTCGATTCGGATCGCCAAGGTGTCCCTGGAAGTCCCGACCTTGCGCGAGTGATATTGGAGAAAATAGACGCCGCCTTCGTCGTTATCGCTGACGTCACGACTGTCGGCGCGATCGCGACGGACCCCGACAAGCCTCCGAAGAAGCTGATTAATTCTAACGTCGCGATCGAACTTGGATATGCGTTGCGCGCCCTGGGTTCGCACGGGATTCTCATGGTCATGAATCATTTCTACGGTGGACGAGCGGACCTCCCCTTTGATCTGCAGGCAAAAGCTGGCCCCATTCTGTTCAATCTTCCTCCTGATGCGGACAGCGAGATCAAGACGCGCGAAAAGGCGCGCCTAAAGTCTCAGCTCAAGAGCGCCCTTAGCCTGTGCATCGAAGAGCACGCAAAGACGATTGGGGCTGCGAAAGCAGTGGAGAGCGAATTGGAAGCTTCCCGGATTACCAGCGGCGACTGGGAACGACTCGGGCAGCGCCTCCTCCAAGGTTGCCAATTCTTAAGGGCCGATTCACAGCAAGACAGAGACTGGCCAACCGAACACTGGAGAATCGCTGGAGGTCAGAGCGGGCTGTGCGAGAGCCTGCTGAGAAAGGCAGGCGCGATGCTACTCAGGTCTCCGAACGTGCGGGCGAATCTGCCTGATTTCGTCGCCCAAGAGCCAGACCCGCTCGTCCGTTGGCTTTCCTACCTTAAGCACCGAGGGCATCATCGCGCCAGCGGTTTCTACAATCAGCAAGACGACGATGGCACTACTCGTTTCGGTGGGGTAATTGGATCGATTCCCGAACTCGCTCACAGTTCATTGGTCGTATGCGAGGAATGCTCCGCCTCTGAATTGTGAAGTTCGGCTAGACGGCGGGCGGACGAAGTTATGAGACACGAGAGCGCGGGAGACAGTCGGGCAACTCGGTACATCCATTTGGGTTTGGTCGTTTACAGGCCCGGTGCTCTCTTGGCTCACCTGAGCGTATAGGCGCCGATGGCGAGACTGGCCCGAAACGGCCCTCAGGAGACGCGTTAGCCGATTGGGACCCATAAGTCGGCCCCGCCCAAGCGCCTCCGCGTCTTCCTCCGCGCCTCGGCGCCTCGGCGGTGAAAATCCATTTCCAAAATTTCCAATATTTGTTACCTACAAAACAAACCACTTACGCACCCGCAATTTCAGACTCCCCCCACCCCCTCTGTCACCATGAAAACGACCCGAGGAAACTATGTCCACTCAAAAACAACTCGACGCCAACCGCCGCAACGCCCAACTCTCCACCGGACCCAAATCCGAAGAAGGAAAAGCCATCTCCTCCATGAACGCCCTCAAATCAGGACTCGATGCCGAATCTCAATTCGTCATCGGAGAATCGCGCGAAGCTTTCGCCAAACTCCAATCCGAATACTACGACCACTACGCCGTCGATAACCCCGAACAGCGCTTCTACCTCGACACCGCCATCCGCCACGAATGGCTCCTCCGCCGCTTCCATCGCGTCGAAGCCGAACTCTGGATCCACGAAGCCAAACAAGC
>DASZMZ010000141.1:0-31641 GCA_035551455.1 Candidatus Sulfopaludibacter sp. | reverse complement strand
GCCGCCGTGCAGAGCTGCCGCGGTTCGCACACCCACACGCTGGTAATCGATCCCAAGGACAAGGAAAACGTTTACATCTACATCTCCGGCACGGGCGCCGTTCGCCAGGCGGAAGAACTCGCCGGCTGTTCAGGCGAAGCTCCGGACAAAGATCCCAACACCGCGCTCTTCCGCATCGACATCATCAAGGTGCCTCTGGCTCATCCCGAGCAGGCCAAGATTGTTTCGAGTCCGCGCATCTTTACGGACACGCAGACCGGCGATGTGGACGGATTGTGGAAGGGCGGTACGCACGGCGAGGGCACGCAGGCGACTTCCACCACCAATCAGTGCCACGACATCACGATTTATGGGGCGATCGGGCTGGCGGCCGGGGCCTGCTCCGGCAACGGAATTCTGCTGGACATTTCCGACCCCATCCACCCCAAGCGCATCGATGCAGTGAGCGATCCGAACTACGCCTACTGGCACTCGGCCACTTTCAGCAATGACGGATCGAAGGTGCTCTATACAGACGAATGGGGCGGCGGGTCTCAGCCCCGGTGCCGCGCGACGGACCCGATGCACTGGGGTGCGGACGCGATTTTCAATCTGAAGGACCGGAAGCTGACGCTGTCGTCGTATTACAAGATGCCGGCGCCGCAGACGGATCTGGAAAACTGCGTAGCGCATAACGGGTCGCTGGTGCCGGTGCCGGGCCGCGACATTTTCGTACAGGCCTGGTATCAGGGCGGCCTTTCGATGGTGGACTTCACGGATCCTTCGCACCCGGTGGAGATTGCGTATTTCGATCGCGGCCCGCTGGACGAAGTGAAGCACGGCACGGGCGGATTCTGGTCGGTGTACTGGTATAACGGCTACATTTACGGGTCTGAGATTGCGCGCGGCGTGGATGTGTTCCGCATGATGCCGAGCAAGTTTTTGACGCAGGAAGAGATCGACGCGACCAATCAGGTGCATTTCGACGTTCTGAACGTGCAGAGTCAGCCAAAGATCGTGTGGCCGCAGAATCTGATTGTCGCCAAGGCTTATGTGGCGCAACTGGATCGGAGCGGGGCGTTGGGCGCGACGCGGATTGCGGCGATCAAGGCCGGGATCGCGAAGGTGGAAGGGGCGGGTTCGACTCGCAAGGACAGCAACGATTTGAAGACGATGGGGACGAGTCTGGAGAAGGACGCGGCATCGGCGAAATCGACTGCGGACGCGTCGCGGATGCGGGCTTTGGCGGCGATTTTCAAGGCGAACTAGGGGCAAGGGAAGGAAGCTGGACAAGAGGGCCGGCGACCGGGACTGCGGAGGCTGGTATTCTGTTTTCTTGAACGCAACCCATCAGAAACGCGTAGTGATTGCCATTGACGGACCCGCCGGGGCCGGCAAAAGCACGCTTGCCAAGAGAGTGGCGAGCCGTCTGGGCTTTGTTTACATCGACACCGGCGCCATGTACCGGGCAGTGGCCCTGTGGGGACTCCGCCAGAACATTTCAATGACGGACATGCACCGGATGGAGCAGCTTGCCATCGCGGCGGAGATCGAACTGGCGCCGGGGCGGATTTCGCTGAACGGTGAAGACGTGACCGATGCCATCAGAACGCCGGACGCCTCAAGCGGGGCTTCGCAGGTGGCGGTGATTCCGGGGGTGCGGCGCGCCATGGTGGCGAAACAGCGGGAAATTGGTCAGCGCACCAGTGTCGTGATGGAAGGCCGCGATATCGGCACGGTGGTATTTCCGGACGCGAATGTGAAGGTGTATCTGGACGCGGCGCCGGAAGAGCGAGCGCGGCGCCGGGCCGAAGAGATGCGCGCCAGGGGCGAGAATCCGGATGTGCGGGCTCTGGCGGAGCAGATGCGGGAGCGCGACCAGCGGGACAGTACGCGCGCCGATTCGCCGCTTTCGCAAGCACCGGATGCGGTGTATCTGGATTCGACCAGTCTCAGTCTGGACGAGGTGGAGGAAGCGCTGCTCAAGATCGTGCGCAATCGCGTGACGAACGGAAAGGATTTCAGTTGAAGGACCTGCTGATCATGAAGTTCGGCGGCACCAGCGTAGGCTCCGCGGAGCGCATGCGGGTCTCGGCCGGACTGGCTGCCGCGGAAGGAAAAAAGCGGCCGGTGGCAATTGTAGTCTCGGCCATGTCGAAGATCACGGACCTGCTGCTGGACACCATGCGTCATGCCGAAGCGGGCGACCGCGCGGGGATGGCGGAGAATCTGGCCGCACTGCGGAGCCGTCACGAGCAGACATGCCGCGAATTGCTGCCCGAGGCGGAACAGGCGGCGGTGCTGACGCGGATTCACGAGCTGATCGGCGAATTCGAGCGGCTGGTGAACGGCATGGCAATGCTGAACGAACGGCCGCCGCGCTCGGTGGATGAGGCCGTGGCGATTGGGGAGCGGCTTTCGGCGCTGCTGGTTTCCGAATACCTGGCGATGAATGGAACGCCATCGGCCGCCGTGAACGCCTCCACGGTGGTGGTGACGGACGCGGTATTCGGCAACGCATCGCCCTTAATGGGGCCGACGCGGGAGAAGGCGCGCGCGGTGCTGCTGCCGCTGCTGGAAGAAGGCAAGCTGCCGGTAGTGACCGGGTTCAACGGCGCGGCGGCGGATGGACGGCCGACCACGCTGGGGCGCGGAGGCTCGGATTTTTCGGCGTCGATTCTGGCGGCGGCGCTGGACGCTTCGGAGCTGTGGATCTGGACGGATGTCGACGGCATTATGAGCGCCGATCCGCGACTGGTGCCGGACGCGCAGGTGCTGGACGAGGTCACTTACGTGGAAGCGGCGGAACTGGCGTATAACGGCGCCAAGGTGCTGCATCCGCGGACGCTGGCTCCGCTGGCGGAAAAGAAGATCCCGGTTTGGAGCAAGAACAGCTTCGCGCCCGAGAAGCCGGGGACGCGGATTGTGCCGACGATGGCGGGACGCGGCGCGGGGGCGCGGGCGGTCACTTCCATGAAGCACGTGGCGCTAGTCTCGCTGGAACCGGGGGGTCCGGAACTGAACGGCGTGCAAGTGATGGCGCGGTCGCTGGACGCGGTGGCGCGGGCGGATGTGGAGATCCTGGTGGTTTCCAGTTCGAGCTACCGGCAGAATTTCTGTTTTTTGGTGCGCACCGAAGAGTTGGACCGGACGCTGCAGGCTTTGGAATCGACGCTGGCGCTGGAGTTGGCGCACGGGTATCTGAGTCCCATACAGGTGGACCGGAACGTGGGGTTGCTGGCGGCGGTGGGCGAGGGGATGCAAGGGAAGCCCGGCTTGGCCGGACGGATCTTCATGGCGATTTCGCGGGTGCACGTGAACATCATCGCCATCGCCCAAGGGGCCAGCGAACTGACGATTGCGGTGGTAGTGCGGCGCGACGGGCTGGAGAAGGCCGTGCAGGCGGTGCATGCCGAGTGCGGGTTGGGACAGCGTCCGCCGGTGCCGGTGTTCCCGTTTACAGGCAAAGATACGGGAGTTCCGAAGCCCAAGCGGCGTCCGATGCCGTAGGCGACGCTTGGCGCGCCGGCAACCGCGGGCACCCAGGTTTAGATATAATGGTTATTCCTCACTTAGAACACAGGAGTTTTCTCTCGCATGTTTGATCTGTTTCGCAGCCGTGAAAAATCGGTGCGCATCCTTTTGGGTGCTCTGCTATGCGTGGTGGCGTTGTCCATGTTGACGTACCTGATCCCGACGTACGGGCAGGGGAATACCAGCAGCAGCGACAGCGTAATCGCTACCGTGGGCAGTGAAAGCGTGACCCTGCTGGATATGCAGAAGATTATCCAGGGCACCATGCGCAATCGCCAACTGCCTCCGGGCACGCTGGTTACGTTCATTCCGCAGATGGTACAGGAAGCCATTACAGACCGCGCGCTGGCCTACGAGGCCGCCCAGATGGGTTTCCAGGTGAGCGATGCCGACGTGGCGTCGGTAATCCGCCAGACCATTCCGAATCTCTTCCCCGACGGCAAGTTCGTGGGCCGGGAAACGTACGCGGCCATGCTGGCCCAGCAGGACATGTCCATCGAGGAGTTTGAGAGCGATCTCAAACGCCAGGTGCTGGTCAACCGGCTGCGCGAAGTGGCGGTGGAAGGCACGGTGGTGACGCCGCAGGAAATCGAAGCCGAGTACAAGAAGAAGAACGAAAAGATCAAGATTCAGTACGCCAAGCTGGTGACGGACAAGTTCAAGGCCGAGGCGACGCCTAGCATGGCGGAAATCCAGCAGTTCTACCAGGCCAATGCCGCCCGGTACACGATGCCGGAGAAGAAGAACCTGGCAATTCTGCTGGCGGACCAGACCAAGATGGCGGCGACGCTGACTCCTTCCGACACCGAACTGCAGGCCATCTACAACGCGAACAAGCAGCAGTTCCAGATGCCGGAGCGCGTGCAGGTGGTCCACGTGCTGGTGAACAATCAGGGCAAATCGCCGGCGGAAGACGCCAAGCTGAAGGCCAAGGCCGACGACATTCTGAAGCAGATCCGCAGCGGCGGCAATGTGACGGAACTGGTGAAGAAGTACTCCGACGATCCCGGCAAGGTGGAGAACAACGGCGAGTACTGGGTCCAACAGGATAGCGGGCTGGTGCCGGAGTTTAAGGCCGCGGCGTTCCGCCTGAAGCCGGGCGAGAGCGAAGTGGTGAAGACCACGTACGGCTACCACGTGATGAAGGTGTTGAAGCACGAGGATGCGCACCTGAAGACCTTCGAGGAAGCCAAAAGCGACCTGGCCACGCAGTGGAAGACGCAGCGGGTGGCGGCGATGATGCAG
The DNA here is from genome assembly GCA_035551455.1 of Candidatus Sulfopaludibacter sp. Taxonomy (GTDB): domain Bacteria; phylum Acidobacteriota; class Terriglobia; order Bryobacterales; family Bryobacteraceae; genus Sulfopaludibacter. The sequence continues at coordinate 26,883 of DASZMZ010000141.1, read as the reverse complement.
CAGATCTCCGACAAAGTGCAGGCCGATCTGCAGAAAGATCCGCAGCATCCCGAGGCCGTGGCCGCCAAGTACAACATGCAGTTGGTGCGGGCGGACAATGTGACGCCCGGCGCGAGTGTGCCCGAGATTGGCGTGAACAACGATTTCGACCAGTCCATCGGCGGCTTGAAGCAGGGTGAAGTATCGCAGCCGGTAGCGCTGCCCGGCAACAAACTGGCTCTGGCCGTGGTGACGGCGATTGTGCCTTCCCGGCTGCAGACGTTTGATGAAGCCAAGGACGCGATCAAGGAAAGCATGATCAGCACGCGCGTGAATCGCCTGGTGCAGACCAAGGCGGGCGATCTGCTAGCCAAGGCCAAGTCGATGGGCGGAGATCTGGCGCAGGCTGCCAAGGCGATGGGCCTGGAAGTGAAGACCAGTGAAGAGTTCGGACGCACCGGCACGGTGGAAGGGCTGGGCACCGCCACCTACCTGCAGGACGGTTTCCGCACTCCCGATGGCGGCGTATTCGGACCGATCAACGTGCCGGACGGAGAAGTGGTGGCCAAGGTGTTGAGCCACTCCGCGCCGGATATGGCCGGACTGGATGCGCAGCGCTCGGAGATCCGCGACGAACTGAAATCGCAGAAGGCGCGCGACCGCAACATGCTGTTCGAAGCGGGCATTCGCGACCAACTCATCAAATCGGGCAAGCTGAAGGTCAACCAGCAAATGCTACAGCGCCTGATTTCGAATTACCAGACCGGCAGCTAAACCGGCGGGATGATTCAGCAACTGCTGGACCTCTACCGGTCCCTGACCAATCCGGACAAGCTGATCCAACTGCTGGGCACATTGCTGTCCGGTTGGCTGGGGTATGCGGCCATGTTTGGCGTGGTGTTTTCAGAGACGGGCCTGCTGCTGGGCTTCTTCCTGCCGGGCGATTCGTTTCTCTTCACGATCGGCGTGGTTTCGGGAGCCGGTGCTGTCAATATCGTGGCGGTCAACGTTCTGCTGATGCTGGCCGCGATCATGGGCGATTCCACGGGCTACCTGCTGGGTCGCAAGACGGGTCCGCGGATCTTCAGCCGGCCCGATTCGCGGCTGTTCAAGCAGGAATACGTTACCCGCACGAAATCCTTCTACGACCGGTACGGGGGGAAGACGATTATTTTCGCGCGCTTCGTGCCCATTGTCCGAACGTTCGCGGCGTTCATTGCGGGCGTGGGGCAGATGCCGTACTTGAAGTTTCTGCCGTACAGCGTGTGCGGCGGAATCGGCTGGGTGTTCATGATGACCATGCTGGGGTATGAACTGGGCAGCGTGCCGCTGGTCAGGGCGAACTTCGACAAGGTGATTCTGGTAATTATTTTCCTGTCGCTGGTGCCGACTTTCCTCGAAGTCGTGAAGGCGCGCCGCAAGGCGTAGACAGCAACTCAGGGCGGCGACTTCATACTGCTCGGCCTACCAGGCCACTGGCGAAGAGCCGGGAATCCACACGACCTAATGTCGGGATGAGTGCGGGCGTCAGCAGCGGCGTGTGCGGGATGGTGCAGAGGTATTCGGGGATCGTCCAGACATCTTGCTCCGCGGTCATCCAACCCATGGAATCGAAGCGACGGAGATTGACCGGCCGGGAGTAACGGCGCAGGGTCTTCTCTTTGCGGAGATTGTAATAGTGCTCGAAGTACGACATGGCCAGTTCGCGTAGGGTGCGGTACACGGGTTCGCGATAGCGGAGGCCGGTGTAATTGGACTTCGCCACGGCGCCCCAGTGGCCGCGCAGGCGAAAAATGGCCAGCACGTGATCGTCATCCCGAACGGCTTCGAAATCCAGCAGCAGCGGCGGATGGCCCAACATGCGGAGCGCGGCGGCGCCGAAGAGCGCGCCTTCCATGCAGTGGCCGGTGCGGTCGCGCATGACGCGGCGCGGCGAGCGGCAGGTGGGACCGGAAGGTTCCTTGTTGTAAGCCAGATCGTCCAGGTATTGTTGGATTTTCTCGGGAGAACGAAGGCGGCGGAAGACGGCACGCTCGGCGGCGGTGAACGGGTCGGGGACCATCGGTACAGGGTAACGCATGGCGGGCGGGTGGGGTCAGAGGGCAGGGGTCAGGAGACACTGCAAGGCGTGTGCGAAGGCGGGGAGTGAGCGCTCGATTTCGGATTTTGTGATGGTGAGGGAGAGACGCATGTAGCCGGGGCGGCCGAAGCCGATGCCGGGGACGGCGAGGATGCCTTCATCCTGCAAAAGGCCGATGAATTCCACATCGTCGGGAATTGGCGTTTTGACGAAGACATAGAACGAGCCTTGGGGCCGGGGTGCATCGTAGCCCATCGCCGAGAGGCCATCGCAGAGCAGGTCCCGCTTTTGCTGATAAGGGGCCACGTCGACGGTTGCGTCTGGGACTTCGCCGACGACGCGCTGCCAGAGGGCCGGCGCGTTGATGTAGCCCAGAATGCGATTGGCGAACGTGCAGGCGTTGCGCAACTCGGCGGCTTCGGCCAGACGCGGGGAAATGGCCAGGTAACCGATCCGCTCGCCCGGAATGGCCATGGCTTTGGACCAACTCCACGCCACCACGCAGCGCTCAATGCACTCCGGCACTTCGGGCGGTACCAGGCCATCGTAAGTCAGGGAGCGATAGGGCTCGTCGCTGATAACGATCATGGGGTCGCGCACCAGGCTGTCGAGCGCGCGCAGGGCTTCGGCGGGGTAGACAACTCCGGTGGGATTGTTGGGCGAATTCAGGATCAGCGCCTTGGTGCGCGGCGTGATGGCGCGGGCGATGCGGGGGAGGTCGAGTTGAAAGCGGTCGTCGGTCTCGACCAGGACCACGCGGCCGCCGTGATTCTCCACGTAGAAGCGGTACTCGGGGAAATAGGGATTGAGCAGGATGACCTCGTCGCCGGGGTCGAGGATCGATTTCAGAACGGTGTTCAGGGCGCCGGCCGCTCCGTTGGTCATGATCACGTCGGCGAGGCTAAACGGCAGGCCGGTACGGGCGGCGAGGCGGTTAGCGATGGTCTCGCGGACCTCGGGATATCCGGCATTGGGCATGTAGCCGTGGGCGTGCGGCCGGTCTTCGGCGGCGACGCGCTTCAGGGCGTCGAGCACGGCAGAGGGCGGCTCTACTTCGGGATTGCCCAGTGAAAAATCAAAAACATGCTCCGGGCCGCGTTCCCGGCGCAACTGAATGCCGGTTTCGAACATGCGGCGGATCCACGAGGTCCGCTCCATCTGCTGCGAGATCGCTTTTGAGATACTCATACCCGGCAATCCGATTTTAGCACCACTGTAGCGTGGGGTATATATGTTCGATGGAACAACCCGCTATAATCAGGCTTCCATGTCCTCAACGGCCGTGAGTCCCGCCCAGTCGCGCGTTCGATGGGTCATCTGCGCGCTGCTCTTTTTCGCCACCGTAATTGCTTACGTGGACCGGGGAGTGCTGGCGTACCTGCAGCACGATCTGCAGGTGATCATTGGATGGAACGCGAAGCAGTATTCGTACATGACATCGGCGTTCCAGCTTGCGTATGCGATCGGGCTGGTGTGCGCGGGCAGGCTGACGGATCGTCTGGGAACGCGCAAGGGTTTCGCCATAGCCATCACGTTCTGGAGCGTTGCGGCGATGCTGCCGGGCGCGGCGAGTTCGGTGGCGACGTTCGCGCTGGCGATGTTCCTGCTGGGGCTGGGCGAGGCTGCCAATTTTCCCGCATGTATCAAGACCGTGGCCGAGTGGTTTCCGAAGAAGGAGCGCGCGCTGGCTACCGGTCTGTTTAATGCCGGGGCGAATGCCGGGGCCATCGCGGTGCCCGCCGTGGTGCCACTGCTGGCGGGCTTGCTGGGGTGGCGAGGAGCATTCGTAGCTACCGGCGCGACGGGCTTTATCTGGCTGGCCTTCTGGCTGGCGCTCTACAAGAAGCCCGAGGCGCATCCGCTGGTGTCTCCATCGGAGTTGCGCCACATACAGAGCGACCCGGCTGAGAGCGCGGTGAGTGTTCCGTGGCTGCGCATCATTCCACGCCGGCAGGCATGGGCCTTCGCCGTGGCCAAAATGCTGAGCGATCCCATCTGGTGGTTCTATCTGTTCTGGCTGCCCAGCTACCTGCAGGAAACTTTCCATCTGGACATCCACAGCAATCGGATGCCGGTGATTGTGGCGTATGCGATTTCGACGGTGGGCAGCATTTACGGCGGATATCTTTCCGGGGCGCTGATCAAGCGGGGATACAGTATCAATATGGGACGCAAGGTGGCGATGGGTGTCTGCGCCCTGGCCGTGCTGCCCGTGCTATACGCTCCGTTTTCGCACAGTCTCTGGGTGGTGGTGGGACTGGTGGGATTGGCGATGGCGGCGCATCAGGGCTGGTCGGCCAACCTGTTTACGCTGGTGGGCGATATGTTTCCGAAGTCCGCGGTGGGTAGCGTGGTGGGGTTCGGCGGCATGATCGGGTCTGCGGCTGGAGTGGTTTTCCAGTTGGCGGTGGGCGCCTCGGTGGATCCGAAGAATCCGGGGAGCTATATCCCGATTTTTGCTGTGTGCGGCTGTTCGTACCTGATCGCTTTGCTGGCTGTGCACCTTCTTGCACCGCGTCTGGAACCCGCGAAACTGGATTGACGCGAGGGTGTGCGCAAGCACATAGACGGTTCAATACGGGTTGCGACGGTCTGACGCCGCCGTTACAATCGGGGTGCGATGGACGAAGAAAAGAAGACTATTCTCGTAGTGGACGACGAGCCGGAAGTCCGCAAGTTGGTGGGCGCGATGGTGAGTCAGGCAGGCTATACAGCCATCACAGCAGACAGCGGCGAGCATGCCTTAACGCTGTACAAGAATCAGAAGACACCGCTCGAACTGCTGATTACGGATGTGATTCAGCCGGGCATGAGCGGCCCCATGCTGGCCGACAAGCTCACCGCCCTGCAGCCCGACCTCAAGGTGCTCTACATTTCCGGCTACGACAACACCCACGTGGTGCAGAAATACGTGGTGGAAAAGGGTCACGCTCTGCTGCCCAAACCCTTCACTGTGGACGAGTTGCGGAAGAAAGTAGACCAGATGCTCCGTCCCGCAGCCCGAACGGGCGCACGGTAATCGGCGTCGCTGGCCGCCCCGGATTCAGCAGTCGATGGTAAGATCACGAGACGTGATCATCCGGCCGGCCAGCGACCGTTCCCTTCTGGTTACCTTCGGCGACGAAATCTCGCTCGCGATGCATCGCCAGGTAATGCAGCTCACGCGCATTTTACAGGGCGTCCGCGGCATCCTCAATTTACATCCCGCCTTCTCCACCGTGCTGATCGATTTCGACCCGCGGCTGCGGACGCATGCCGAAATCGAAGGGCTGGTACAGGAGCGCTGGGCCGCTTCCAGTCACGAACCGGCGGGCGAGCCCCGGCTGGTGGAAATCCCAGTGCTTTATGGGGCCGAGTTCGGTCCCGATCTGGAAGATGTGGCGCGGCACAATTCGCTCACTCCGGAACGCGTCGTAGAGATGCACGCAGGGGCGGACTACGTTGTGTATTTCGTGGGCTTCTCCACCTGTTTTCCTTATCTGGGCGGTCTGCCGGCGGAACTGGCGACGCCACGCCTGGCGGCGCCCCGCAAACTGGTGCCGGAAGGCAGCATAGGGATTGCGGGGGCGCAGACGGGCGTTTATCCATTGGCGTCGCCGGGCGGATGGCGTTTGATTGGACGGACGCAACTGAAACTTTTCGACGTGGACGCGGCGCCGCCGGCTTATTTGCGGATGGGCGATCGGGTGCGCTTTGTGCGCGCACCGGGGTCGCCGCTATGAGTTTCATTCACGTGCTTTCGCCCGGCATGCAGACTACGGTGCAGGATCTGGGTCGTTTCGGCTTTGCGCATTTCGGCGTCTCGGCATCGGGGGCGGCCGACGCGTTGGCGTTGCGCGCCGGGAATCTGCTGGTGGGCAACGCCGAGAATGCGGCGGCGGTGGAGATGACGCTGTCCGGGGGCGCTTTCGAGTTCGAGTCCGAGACGGTGATCGCGCTGACAGGGTCGGACTTCGGTGCCGGTCTGCCGCTGTGGAGCGCGGTGGAAGTGAAGGCCGGAGAGATTGTGCGATGTGGGGCCACGCGGTCCGGTGCGCGCTGCTATCTGGCTGTACGGGGAGGAGTCGCCGTGCCCCGCGTGATGGGGAGCGCGTCGACGCACGTGATCACAGGCGTGGGCGGCCATCCGCTGCGCAAAGGAGACACTCTTCCGATTGGCGATGCGGCGGTGCGGCGGCCGAGGCCTCCGGCGCGGGGCGTTCCCGAATTTGTGCGCGGCGGACTGCTGCGGGTGACCGCGGGTCCGCAGGCCGACTGGTTCGACGGGGAACTGCTGGCGGAGGCTTACACGCTAAGCGAAGAATCCAATCGCATGGGCCTGCGCCTGCGGGGCGCGGCGATACCCAGTCACGCCGGCCACATGCTTACCGAGGGGGTGGCATTGGGCGCGATTCAGGTGCCTCCCGACGGGCAGCCCATCATCTTGTTCGTGGAGCATCAGACCACGGGCGGCTATCCGAAGCCGGCCAACGTGATCTCGGCGGACTTCTGGCGTTTGGGACAACTCCGGCCGCGCGACCAGGTGCGCTTCGAGCAAGTTACCATTGAAGATGCCGTGGAGTTGCTGCGCGACCAGGAGCGCTGGCTATATCGCCTCGGTAACGAATAAACATGGATCTCAACTGCGACATGGGTGAACTGGAAGACGCCGCGCACGAAGCGGCGCTGATGGAGCACATCACCTCGGCGAATATCGCCTGCGGCGGCCACGCCGGAGATGACGCCATCATGGAACGGACGGCGCGCCTGGCAATGGAGCGCGGCGTCAAGATTGGGGCTCACCCCGGGTATCCCGACCGCGCCAATTTCGGACGCGTCGAGATGGCGATGACCGCGGCCGAGATCGAGCGGACGGTGTTCGAGCAGATCGAGCGGCTGGACGCGATTGTGCGCCGCCTGGGCGGCGAGATCGTGCACGTGAAGCCGCACGGCGCGCTTTACAATGTCGCCGTGCGCAACGAAGAAGTGGCGCGGGCGATCGGCAATGGCGTGGCTCGTTGGAACGGGCGGATCCCGATCTTCGGACTGGCGAATTCACCGATGCTGGACGTGTGGCGGAGCATGGGACTGCCCGTGGCTGCCGAGGCGTTCGCCGATCGCCGCTATGAAGCGGATGGAACCCTGCGCTCCCGAAAATTCTCCGATGCCCTGATTACAGACCCGGCCGAAGCTTCCGCCCAGGCGCTGCGGCTGGCCCGCGAAGGAGCGGCGCAGACCATCTGCGTTCACGGAGACACGCCGGGCGCCGTCGAGATTCTGAAAGCATGCCGCGAGGCCCTGAAAACTCAATGATTAAATTCCTTCTCCTGTGGGTGGCGGCAGCTCCGCTGTTGGCTCAGACTACCTGTTCTTATAGCATCGCGGCGAATGGCGTGGTGCTCGCATCCAGCGCCACCGATACCACCAATCCCACGAAATTCACGGTCACGACGCAGTCAGTTTGCAGCTTCGCGGTATCCACCGCGGCCACTTGGATTCACCTGGCGGCGCCGCCCAAGGGAACCAGCTATACAGGCACCAGTACGGTGTCCTTCACGGTGGATCAGAACGCAGGCTCGCAGGTTCGCCAGGATGTGATTGCGATTTACGGGGCCGCGGCACAGGGCGGCAGTCCTACGCTGGTGATCGCCGTTACGCAAGTGGCGGCAATTTGTAATTCTTCGGTCTCGCCGACTTCGGTGAATCTGCCTGTGGGGGGCGGACCTGGGACGCTCGCCATCACCAGCGGCTGCGCCTGGGGCGTGACGGCCAGTTCGTTTTTGTCGCTGACCGCGCCTAACGGCACGGTGGGCACCGCACCGCTCAACTATCAGGCGTCGCCCAACACGTGCGTGGCGGGCCGGGTCGGCCAGATGAACCTGTCCTTCACCGGGGGAGGCCTGCTGGTCGTGCCGGTCACTCAAGACGGGTCCACCAGCAATCTCATGCTTTCGTCCAATACCGTCAATGCGACCGCTGGGGGCCTTTCGGCGCAACAGATCAGCGTCTTCACGGGCCCGTTATGCGGGTGGGCCTCGTACACCGATTCCGGCAACTGGCTGCACGTGAACGGCGGCGCCACGGGCACGGGTCCGGGAACGTATGTTTATTCGGTAGACGCCAACGTGGGCGGTCCACGCACCGGCCATGTCTATTTCCAATCGGGGCTGGATTCGAAAGGCGCTCCCATTATCGCTACCACGTTGACGGTCACGCAGCAGGGCGTGCAAGTGCCGCAGCCGCAGGTTTCGGCAGTGCTGAACGGGGCGAGTTTCGTGATCGGTCCCGCTTCACCCGCGCCCATTTCGCCGGGAGAAATCGTGGCGCTCTTCGGCGTCAATATGGGACCGCTGGCGGGAGTTGCCAACACGCAGACGTTCGGCACCTCACTGGGCGGTGTGACGGTCCTGTTCGGCTCGACACCGGCGCCACTGATCTACGTTTCCGCCCTGCAGATTAACGCTGTTGTGCCGTACGCCGTTGCCGGGTCCACCAGTGCGGCCGTAACGGTGCAATACGCCGGTCTCACATCGGCACCCCTGACTCTCCCGGTGCAGCCGGCGACTCCGGGGATCTTCTCATACGATCGCTCCGGTGCGGGACCGGGCGCCATTCTCAATCAGGATTACCAGGTCAACGAACAGGCCCGTCCGGCAGCCGTCGGCAGCGTGGTAGCCATTTACTGCACGGGAGCAGGAGTCACCGTTCCGGGGTCGCAGGATGGCGCGTTGACGAGTGTGACGCCGCCGTTTCCCAGCCTGGCGGCGCAGCCTGTCACGGTGACGGTGGGCGGCCTGGCGGCACAGGTGGTTTACCAGGGGCCTGCACCGGGCGCCATTGCAGGGCTGACGCAAATCGACATTGTGGTGCCCAATGCGAAGGGGGGAGCTACCGGCACGGTGGCCGTTCCCGTGGTGGTTTCGATTGCCGGGGCGGCCAGCCAGGCGAATTTAACGCTGGCGGTTCAATAGGCCTTTGCGGCGGGCCATCGCGATCAGGAAGACGATTCCGGTCAATCCCAAAGCGGCGTCCGACGGCTCCGGCACACCGTTCAGCGAACCAGAGCCAAGCAGCAGGATCTGATTACTATTCACACCCGGCTGAGCGCCGAAGGGATACGCGATCATCAGAACGTCGCCCGTCACCGGATCGCGTACTAGACCCTTCAAGATCTGGTCGTTACCATACACCCACGATTGACCTGTGCCGGTGGGCAAGCCGTTGGCGTCGATATCGTAGAACATGATCTCGTTATTGAATTCGACCAGGACGCCGGATTCCGTGATGGTCTGGCCGGGCTGCACGTAGACGAAGGAATTCGACGGCACGTTGATGCCGCTGTCCTGAAATCCGGTGATGGTGTAAATGCCGCCCACCGGAGGCGCCAGAAACATCTTCCACCAGGTGCCGGCAGGCCCATCGGTGGTGAACGTGATGCTGTAATTATTCAAGCCGGGATTGTAGACCAGGTTGCCCATACCGGAGATGCCACCCTGGGCCGTAATCGTGCCGCCCTGCGACAGGGGCGTAATATTGGTCAGCGGATTGGAAGCTCCGCTTACCTGCCCCACCAGATCGAATGGCGACGCGGAGGGAGGAGTGATCTTGCCGACGCTATAGATCACCGTACCGTTGCTATCCACCACTATGCCGCCATTGAACGGATTGCCGACCGGAGTCGGCGAAGTGTACACGGTGGCGAATAAGCTGGGGGAATTGAGTCCGGTGATCTGGCCGCTGCTGTTTCGCTGCACATTCATCTGCCAGATCGCCTCGGTAGCGGTAAGCGGATTGTCCACGGCCACCAGGAGGTTGCCGTTATAGAATGCGAGACTCTCGTAGTAGTACGAGTCCGGCGCCGGATAGCTAGTGGTGGGAAGATTCGCCACGCTGAGAGTCCTCAGGCCATAGGGCACCGAAGGATCCAAAATGGCATCGGCATGCGCGGGCAACACGCTACAACAGACGGCGAGTACAGCTCCGGTAATCCAATATTTCGACAGATTCATTTCCCTGGGAACTCCAGACAGTTGCTGTATTATAGCACTCAAAAAATACAGTTCGATTAAGGGTGTACGGCTAGTACTTTCAATCGTTTCTGAGCATCTTCCAGCAGGGAATCCCCTGCATCAGCCTTACCTCGGATGGCCACAAATTGGCGGTAAGTGGCAGCCGCTTCGGCGCTTCCCAGACCCTCTTGCGCCCGGCCTTTGTAGTAGTAGACTGGCGCGAAGTATCGGAGCGTCGGAGTGTCGTCGAGGAATGCCGCGGCGGCCTCGCCTTTGTGGCTGATGCAGTAATCCAGATCGCTCAGGGCGTCGGGAAACTGTTTGAGTTCCAGGGAGGCTCGGGCGGAATCCAGGCGGCCGAGCCATGTGTCGGCCAAGTGCCGAGCCTCATTGAAGAGCCGTAGGGCGTCCTGCGGCTTGCCCTTGGCAAGCTGTACTTCGCCTTCCAGCAGTTTGGCATAGGCTTGGGGTTCGGGTTCAGGCCGCAGGGCAATGGTTTTGGCGGCATCCAGAGCCTTGGCCTCCTGGCCCGATTCGGCCAGCACGCGGCCCGCGGGAATGGCGGCGCCCTTGTCGGTCTTGATGGCGCGGTCCGCAGTCTCGACCGATTGCGGCTTATGCTGCGCTGCCGCCATTGCCGCCATTTTCACGGCTGCGGCCGAGCCATTTTTATTCGCGAGATCCGCCTGAATGCCCGACTCCAGAATCTTCACCGCATCGCCGTTACGCCCCTCGTACATGGCGATATCAGCCAGACCGATGGCCGCGACGGAAGCATTATCGGCATTCGTGGCCGCCATCTTCTGATACGTCGCCGTGGCGTCGGCAAGCTTTTCTTCGCCGAATTGCGAGAGCGCTTCGGCCACCAAAGCTTCCGGGTCGGCGGGATTCGCCTTCAGGATCCGCTCGGATTCCTTAATGGCTCCATCGAACTGTCCACCGTACATCTCATAGAGGGCCAGATTGCCGCGATAGAGGGCGTTGTCCGGATGTTCGGTCACCAGTTTCTGTTGCTGCTCAATGGCCTTGGGCAGGTTGCGGCTCAGGAAGTAAGCGAGCGCCAGGTTGGTGCGGCCCGCATCGTCCGCCGGATACTTCTGAATCAGGGAGGACAGCTCTTCGATGGCCTTCCCGTAGTCCAGCACCGAGAGATGATAGGCGCCGAAGGTCCGATTGCGTTCGCGGTCGGTCATGCGGTCCGTCTTGCCGATGGCGAGTTTGAAGTACTTTTCGCTCTCCTCGCGATTCTTCTGGCGGATATAGACCACCGCCAGTCCGGCGTAGGCGCGGCCCATGTTCGGATCCAGTTCCACGGCGCGCTGGTATTGCTTGATGGCATCGTCGAGTTTGCCGGCCCACTGGAATTCCTGGCCCTTGGCATAGGCCTGTGCCGCTTCCGGCGAACTGGCGCCGTAAGTTTCCGCATCGGCCAACTGCTTGGCCTCCGGGGTAGTATCGCCGAGTTGTTTGCGGATGGGCGTAGCCAGTTTGCTGGCCGCGGACAGCACGTCCTGCTTGCTGCCGGCGTTGGCGCTCTTGGAGATCAGCGATTTCCCCGAATGGCCATCCAACGCGGCCAAACTAATCTTGTAGCCGCTGCCGTTCTTTTCGATGTCGCCGGTAATGACGACGCTGATCCCCTGTTGCAGCGCCACCTGACGCGCCATGGTCTCATCCAGCGTCGCGCCGGGTTTGAGAACGTTGGCCTGCTTGCGAGCCTCTCCGCGCGAGTAGGCGCTGATGAATGCCGCGCCTTCCATGGCCAGCCCCACGGCCGGTTCGAGCGTACCGTCGAAGACAGCGTCGCCGGTCCCATTGTGGAAGTCCGCCACCAGCACGCTCACCATTTGAGTAGCGGCCGGCGCGGCGGCAGGCTTTCGCAGGTAGAGCCACGTCACTACACTCAACAGGCAAACCATAGCAAGCGCGGCGATCTTGATGGTGATATCGCGTTTGGCGGGCGCGATGACGATGGTCCCGCCGGCGGGGGTGCGGCCCGTGCGTTCTGCTTCCCAGGCGTCGAGATCCCGCAGGATCTCGGTGGCCGACTGGTGGCGTTCCGCCGGCTGCGTACCCAGCATCTTCAACACCATGTCGTTGATGGGCTTGGGAATGGTCGGCTCAACTTCAATGGGCGGCTTGGGCCTCTCCTGGATGCGCTTCACCAGGGTGGCCATCGGGTGATCGGCTTCGAACGGCGGATTGCCGGTGAGCAACTCGTAGAAGATGATCCCCAGGGTGTAGAGATCACTGCGCGCGTCCACCTTCTGGCCCTGCGCCTGTTCCGGCGACATATAGGTGGGGGTGCCCATGAGCGCGCCGGTGCGGGTCATGTTGGAGGAGTCCATGCTGCGCGCGATGCCGAAGTCCATCACCAGGGCCCGGCCCTGCGGATCCATCATGATGTTCTGCGGCTTCAGGTCGCGATGCACCACGCCTTCGGCGTGAGCGGCTTCCAAACCCTGCGCCACTTGGGCGATGATCCCCGCGGCCTCTTCGGCGGGCAGTTTCCCCCGGTGGCTCAGTACGCCGGCAAGGTCTTCACCCTCGATGTACTCCATGGTGATGAAGCGCGTGCCCTGCGCTGAACCAAGGTCGAAGATGCGGATGATGTTGCGGTGGGTCACCTGCCGGGCGAGGATCAATTCCTGCTTGAAACGCTGCAGCACCTGGGCATTGCGCGCCAGTTCGGGGCGAATCACCTTGACGGCGACCAGGCGATCCAGCTCCCGGTCGCGGGCCCGGTAGACGGCGCCCATCCCGCCTTCGCCCAGCAGTTTCACAATTTCGTAACGGTCGCCCAGAACATCGCCGGCCTGGAGCATGCGGCCATCGCCGCCGGTTTCGACATTGAGACTGGTTGGGCGCGACCACGCGGTTGCCTGGGTAGCGTCGGGATCGAATGCCAGCGTGGCGTCGGCATCGGGCGGGATGAACGGTAGTGTGGCGTCTTCCAATTCAATGGGTGTGCTGCACTGGACACAGATATTCGTGCCCTCCGGGTTGGGTGTGCGGCAATGCGGGCAAACCATCGGAAGAACCAAGGCCGTTAAACAATTGGCTTTCTATCCAATGTACGGAGTTTCCGGGATTGAAGCAACCGGCAGGCGTGTGTCTTTCGGCTTATCAGACGCAAACAGGGGCTTTAGTTCTGCGTGCAAACTATCTGTGCAGTACAATCGGAGTCGAAATGAGAATTTCCGCACTGCTGTTGTGCCTGGCCGCCGGACTCTCCGCACAATCGACGGATCCAGCAGCATACACCAACCCCGCCCTACCGGCTGAAAAACGGGCCGCGGACCTCGTGTCGCGAATGACCCTGGATGAGAAGGTTCTGCAGATGCAGAACAGCGCGCCCGCTCTGCCGCGCCTGAACATACCGGCTTACGACTGGTGGAACGAAGCCCTGCACGGCGTAGCCCGCGCGGGACAGGCTACGGTGTTTCCGCAGGCCATCGGCATGGCCGCGACTTTCGATACCAGCCTGATGCACCAGATTGCCGATACGATCTCCACCGAGGCGCGCGCCAAATATAACGAGGCTCTGCGCACCAATAATCACGCCCGCTATTTCGGACTGACCTTCTGGTCGCCAAACATTAATATTTTCCGCGATCCGCGATGGGGCCGCGGCCAGGAAACTTACGGCGAAGATCCGTTTCTCACCGGCCGGTTGGCCGTCGCGTTCATCAAGGGCATGCAGGGCGACGACCCGCACTACTTCAAAGTAATTGCCACGGCCAAACACTACGCCGTACACAGTGGACCGGAGACGTCGCGTCACCAATTCGACGTGAAGCCCAGCACGCGCGACCTGAACGAGACGTACCTGCCGGCTTTCCGCGCCGCCATTATGGAAGGAAAGGCCGATTCGGTGATGTGCGCCTATAACGCCGTGGATGGCGTCCCGGCCTGCGCCAACACCGATTTGTTGCAGAAGCGTTTGAAGGAAGATTGGGGTTTTCAGGGCTACGTGGTCAGTGACTGCGGCGCCATCAGCGATATCTATACGGAGAGATACCCCAGCCACAAGTACAAGACCACGGCGGGTGAAGCTTCGGCAGTGGCCGTGAAGGCGGGAACGGACCTGACTTGCGGCAACGAATACCGCTCCCTGGTGGGCGCCGTGAAGGACGGTCTGATTACCGAAAAGGAGATCGACCAATCGCTGGAGCGCCTCTTTGTGGCGCGGTTCAAGCTCGGCATGTTCGACCCGCCGGAGCGTGTTCCCTTCTCCAGCATTCCTTATTCGGAGGCCGATTCCGCCGCGCATCGAAAAGTGGCGCTACAGGCTGCGCGGGAATCCGTAGTGCTTCTGAAAAACGACAACGAGATCCTGCCCCTGAAGGCCGGCGTGAAAAAGATCGCCGTGATCGGACCTTCGGCGGACGACCCGGTGGCGTTGCTGGGCAACTACAACGGCTTCTCGCAGCATTACGTGACGCCGCTCGAAGGCATCGAGCGGCAGTACGCGGGCAAGGCTGAAATTCACTTTGCTCTGGGCGCGACGTATACGCCGCAATCGGCGGCTCTGCTGCCGGCTTCGGCGCTTACGCCGCCGGCGGGGTCGGGCCATGGACTGCTGGCCGAGTATTTCGATAATCCGGAGTTTCAGGGACAGCCGAAGGTGGCGCGCGTGGAAGATCGACCGAACCTGCAAGTGGGGGTGGTGGACGCAGCGCTGGCGGCGGCATTTCCGCTGCGCAGCGGCTATTCCGTACGCTGGAGCGGCACGTTGCGGCCTCCGGTGAGCGGCGATTACACCATTACCATCGGCGGCGGCTTCGGCCGTCCATCCACACATCTTTTTCTGAACGATAACGAACTGGCCGCGCCTGCCCCTATCGCCGGCGCAGGCCGCGGAGCACCGGCGCCGATCCACGCGCAACTGGAAGCGGGGACGGACTACAAGCTCCGGGTGGAGTTCCGCCCACAGGGTCCGGCGGGCAGCGTGCAGATCTCGTGGATTCCGCCGGCCGAACCCTTGCTGGAGGAAGCACTGGCCGCGGTGAAGGCGAGCGACGTCACAGTGGCATTTGTAGGCTTGAATCCGAATCTGGAAGGCGAAGAGATGCGCGTCTCCATTCCCGGATTTTCGGGCGGCGACCGGACCAATCTGGAATTGCCCGAGCTGCAGGAGAAGTTGATCGAAGGGGCGATGGCCACCGGCAAACCCGTGGTCGTGGTATTGACCAGCGGCAGCGCGCTGTCGGCCAACTATGCGGCATCGCATGCGGCGGCGCTCCTGGAACTCTGGTATGGCGGCGAAGAATCGGGAACGGCCATTGCCGAAACGCTGGCGGGGACGAATAATCCTGCCGGACGGCTGCCGGTGACGTTCTATAAGAGTGTCGAGCAACTGCCGGCCTTCGACGATTACTCCATGAATCGCCGGACGTACAAGTATTTCAAGGGCGACGCGTTGTATGGCTTCGGCTACGGTCTCAGCTACTCGAAATTCCAGTACTCCGGATTGCGCGCGCAGCGCAATGCGAAGGGTGGACAGGTGAGCGTCCGCGTGAAGAACACGTCGGCGCGGGAGGGCGACGAGGTGGTGCAGTTGTATGTGGAAGGCGACGGCGGGGCCGAGTCGGTGATTCGCAAACTCGCCGGCTTCCAGCGAATTCATTTGCGCGCCGGAGAATCGCGGGACGTGCAGTTTGCCGTGGATCCGGCCGTTTTGACGGCCGCGAAGGTAAAGGTCAGTGTCGGCGGCGGGCAGCCCGTGGGAGCCATTCCGCATGCCGATGGCGTGATGTAGCGATGGAGACGTGCGGCCCATGCAGGCATGCTAAGCTTTGCAGAGTTGGGCTAGATGCCGTACACCTATCAACTCCTGCTATGGCTGCAAGTCTTTAGCGGGTTGTCGCTGAGCTTTGTACTCGGCGGTCTCTACTTCAGTCTTTATCGGGAAGAGTTCCTGAAATACTGGGTTTGGGCGCACGCCTATGGCTCCGTCAGCCTGGGCCTGATGCTGCTGGCCACCGGTGGCATGCCCGACAGCCCGCGGCAAGCACAGCTCATAGAGCTTCTGGCGCTGCCGCAGTATCTGGCATTGGCTGCCGCGGCTTTCAGCGTGGCGCAGGGCAGGTTGAAGCGAAGGCAAGTCGTGGTGCTGGCTGGGCTGGCGATCGCCGGACTCGCGATTCAGGTGGTCACGGGCGTTACGATCCGCGATTTGCCGGCGTTGAACGCTACGCTGCGCTTTGAGCGCCATCTGATGGGCGCCGCTGCCACCGGCTGGTTTTGCTTCGCTCTATCACGGAGGCAACTCTTCACGGCCAGCACGGCCGGGCGGATTACGTTGTTCTTCGCGGCCATGCAATCGCTGCACAACCTGGCTTTGGCTCTGACAGGGATGGGAATTGCGGTCTATCCCGCTCAGTATGCGATCCTGGCCGGAATTCTGGCCGCCATACTACCGGTGGGAATGGCGGCCGGAGCATTCCTGCTGATCTTACAGACATCCGCGGAGTCGCATCGTGAGTTGCGAGCCAGCGAAGATCGGTATCGCAGCCTGGTCAGGACATCTCCAGACGCATTTACCATGACCGGTCTCGACGGGAAAATGGTGTTGTGCAACCAGCGCGCGGTCGAATTGTTCGGCTACGGCACGCCTGAAAATCTGGTGGGAAGAGCCTGCCGTTCGCTGATTGCCCCCTCGGACAGAGAGACCGTAGAGCGCTACATCTCCAGCCTGTTTGCCGGCGAGATCATTCGGGCGCAGCTGCTCCGCTATCAGCGACTCGACGGGTCGGAGTTTCCAGGCGAAGTTTCGGCCACGCTGCTGAAGGATAGCGATGGAAGTCCGCTCGGCTGGATGGCGCTCACGCGCGATATCAGCGCGCGCATCGCGGCCGAAGAGTCCCGGGCGAAGTTGGAGGAACAACTGCGGCATGCGCAGAAAATGGAGAGCATTGGACGGCTGGCCGGAGGCGTGGCGCACGATTTCAACAACATACTGACGGTGATCAACGGCTATAGCGATCTGGCCATGAGACGTCTGAAGCCGGAAGGAACCATGCTGGGATATCTGAAGCAGATCCGACGTTCCGGTGAGCAGGCGGCTGCTCTGACGAAGCAGTTGCTGGCCTTCAGCAGGAAACAGTTAATCCAGCCCGCGCCCCTGGATCTACGCGTTGCCATCACAGGCTCTGCCGACATGCTGCGGCGTCTTCTGGGCGAGGACGTGGCGTTGGTGACGGAACTGGATTCGCATACGGGCCTGGTGATGGCCGACCCGGCGCAAATCGAGCAGGTGGTGATGAACCTGGCCATCAATGGGCGCGACGCGATGCCCGAGGGAGGCCGGCTGACGGTCCGGATCTCTAATGTGGACCTGCCGCCGGGCATGAAAGACCCGCCGACCGGCCAGTACGTGCTGCTCTCGGTGAGCGACACAGGCGTCGGCATCGATGAGGAGACCCGCAATCATCTGTTCGAACCCTTTTTTACTACGAAGGAACAGGGGAAGGGCACCGGTCTGGGGCTCTCTACCGTGTACGGCATCGTGCAGCAGAGCCAGGGCTGGATCCTGGTGGACAGTGAGACGGGCAAAGGCAGTACATTCAAAATCTATCTGCCGAGAATCGAAGGACCGAGCCAACCTTCAGAGGCCGTGACGGAGGCCGCGGCGACGACTGCGGGAACCGAAACGCTCCTCCTGGTAGAGGATCAGCACGACTTGCGGCAACTGGCCCGGAGCGTTCTGGAAGAGCAGGGATACCGGGTGCTGGATGCTGCCGACGGCGAAACCGCGATGCAGATGGCGCTGAGTTTCACCGGCAGAATCGATTTGCTGGTGACCGACATGGTGCTGCCGGGAATCAACGGAAGAGAATTGGCTGAGCAGTTCACGAATCTCCGCCGTGGCGTGAAGGTGCTGTACACCTCCGGCTACAGCAACAATGTGATGCCGGGCATGGCATATATTCCCAAACCGTTCACCCCGGACGGACTGGCCGAACGAGTCCGCGAGACGCTCAGCGGGGTCAAGAGGCGGACCATCGTGATCGCCGACGATGAGCCCGACGTCCGTAAATTACTGGAAGAGATTCTGACGGCTGCCGGCTATCAGGTACTGCCGGCGGCAAACGGCCGCGAGGCCATGGAAATCGTGCGCACGGCGTGTCCCGCCCTGGTGATTACAGACCTGGTGATGCCCAATCAGGAGGGAGTGGAGACCATCCAGATGATGCGCAAAGAGTTTCCGGAAATGAAGATCGTCGCCATGTCGGGCGCTCTGGGCGGACAGTTTTTGAAGGCGTTGGGGCGTCTGGGCGCGGATGCGAGTCTGGTGAAACCGGTCTCGCCCGAACAGTTGAAAAAGGTGGTTGGTCAGTTGCTTGGATAGGAGTCGATACTAGCGGAGGCAGGCGCTACGGATTCGGCGCGTGGAGTAAGTCACTTCACTGGCGCGAGCATCAGCCGGACCGCGGCATTCGGGCCGATGTCGGCTTCAGTGGCGCGGCCGCGCAAGCTCCAGAGCAGGGCCATCCCCTCCGGCGTCAGCGGAAACGCGTCCGCGGTCGCGAGCACGAGGTATTTGCCCGGCGCCAGCGGCAGTGAAGTGTAAGCTCCGTTGTGGTCAGCCGACCCGAAGACGGCGAACGCCGGGAGTGCAGTTTCAGAAGGTGTTCCCGAGGGGAAGATGGCGATTGCAGCGTCGGGGATCGGGTTCCCTTCTTTGTCCGTTACCGCCGCGTTCACCGTTCCTCCATCCCGCGCCATCGTCACCAGGAGTCCCGAATTGCCCATTGCCGTGCCGAGCCGCAAGGGTTGATGAAGTACGCTTGTGCCCGCGTAGGTAATGTCCTTGACGTAGAGACGGGAGGGTTCATCCTGCATGCCGTCGCGGGCGATTTCAGCGCTCACCAGGTAGTCCGCCATCGCCAGGTTTTCCCAAACGATGCGGCCCGGGATGAGTGGCTTGCCGCCCTGACCGAAGCCCTGCGCCACCGGAATCAGAGTCACCGCAACCCGGCGGTTGAGGGGTTGCGGCGGAGCATCGCCATCCAGGACAACTTCGACTGGAAACGGGACAGGCGCTGTGGCATTGACGTGGACGTCGTGAATGTCTTCCTTGCCGATCACAAAGAGTGCGGAACCAGCCGCCTCAAGCTTGGCACCCGACGATACCCCAGTAATGAAAGAGCTGGTCTGAAGCCGATATTGTCCGGGATGCAGGTCGCAGAGCCGGAACTTTCCGTCGGCGCCGGCTTGAATGGTGCGCCAGGGTGTGGTGCTTTTGCCTGGCAGGTCCAGCGCCTCGCCATTGAGTTGAAAGGTCAAGGGCGCGGCTGCTCCGTTCTTTTCCAGGCGGCCATCCACGCAGAATCCCGAAGCATTCCTGACACGAAGGTTCATGAATTCGCGATGTTCTCCCGACGTAAGGACGATGGGGGCGGCACCGGCTGCATCCGGCGAAGCTGGGAAGTAAACCGGCGCCACGCTGGGGCGGCGCTTGTCTAGTTGGGCGGGTGCATCCGAAATGGCTTTGAGGCTCTTCTCGAACTTCTCGGCCATCAGCAGGTACGAATGGCCGGGCTCGGCGCCCTGCAAACGGTATTCACCGCGATTGTTGGTCAGCGTGGCGAGACGATTGATGTGGCGCAGCACGCTTTGTTGGTACAAACGCTCCACGAGTCGAACGGTGACATCGGAGAGCGGTTCGCCGTTTTCGTCCAGCACCTTGCCGGATATGGCGGCTTCGGCGGATAGTGAGAAATCGAGTCCCGATAAGTTCTGCCCCGCGCTCACGTGGACAATCCTGGAAGCCAGGGGAATGGAATGCAACTCACGGCGCACGTATACGCGATACGTGCCAGGCGTCAGGTCATCCAGTTTGTAAGTTCCCTGCGATGTGACAGCGGACTGCGCGCTTTGCGGACTGGCGGGGACCGCCCGCATACCGCCATCGGTGTTTTCGAAATCCAAATCGCCGACGACATTCACCAGAATGCCTGGCGGAGGAGAAGCACCGCCTTGCCGGACGGTGCCGCTGATGGACGCGGCCATCAGCATCATCACAAGCGAAGCCTGCATCAGCCTTCAGGCTAACAGACGGCATGTATGAGAACATGAGGCCATGATGCACAGTCAGGAATTTCTGGACCTGGTGAACGACGCGAAAGGGCGCGTGAAAGAGACGGACATGGCCGGCTACAAGCAGATGCTGGACGCCGGGACGCCGCACCTGCTGGTGGATACGCGGGAGGACAACGAGTGGGCCGCGGGTCACGTGGCGGGAGCCGTCCACATGAGCCGCGGCATCATCGAGCGCGACATCGTCAAGGAAGTGCCGGACAAGAGCACCACGATGGTGCTGTATTGCGGCGGCGGTTTCCGGTCGGCGCTGGTGGCCGACAGTCTCCAGAAAATGGGCTACACCAACGCCATCTCGCTGGATGGCGGTTGGCGAGCCCTGAAGGAATCGGGCCTGCCCCTGGAGAAGTAGGCTACTTCTTCTCGGTGATTCCCAGGTCCGTGAGGATCTTGGGATTGGCTTCGTCCATCGACAGGAGGTTGTGGCATGCGCCGCAATCCTGCGTGATGGACTCGCCGCTCTTGGCGTTGTGGCCGCCGTCGTGGCAGCGGAAGCATCCCGGAAAATCGGTATGTCCGATGTTCATGGGGTACTTGCCCCAGGTCACATTCATATCCGGGAAAATGTTGCGGTTCCAGATGGCCAGCACTTCGGCGGCGCCGGCGTTGACTTCCTGCTGACGCTGCGACCAGATGGCGGGGTAGCTGTCCTGATAGTATTTCGCGAAGGCCGAAGGGATGCGCTGCGCGGCTTCGTCGCGGGTCTTATAGTTGACCTTCAGGATTTCGAGCGCCTTTTTCTTGGCGAAGGGCAGTGCCGAGGAGAGAGCGCCGCTGTTCATGGACTTATTCAGGGCTCGCTCGGGCAGGTCGTAGGCATGCGCGGGACGATTGTGGCAGTCCATGCAATCCATCTCGCGGGACTCGCCATAAGCGCCGGACGGCTTGGCGTCGGCGGTCTCGTAAACGGTGGTCTTGCCGTTGACGGTGTACTTCACGCGTGGAATCACCTGGCGCGCGTCGTCGGAATGTTCGTATTGAATGCGGACGCCTTTGCCCAAATGGGTGCCATGGATGCCGATGCCGTGATTGCCTCCGCCGATCTTCATCAGCAGGACAGTCTTGGTGAGGGTGTTGGTCTCGTCTTCAGCGTAATTGGGTACGATCTTGATGCGATCTTCGCCGTACTTCTGCGGCCAATGGCAGGCTTCGCAGGTTTCGCGCGCGGGGCGCAAGTTATGGACGGGCGTGGGAATGGGCCGAGGGTAGGTATTGAAAGTGACTGCGAAGACCTGACCCATACCGGAGAGCTTGCTCTTCACAAACCAGCCGGCGCCCGGACCAATGTGGCACTGCACGCACTCCACATTCGAGTGCGGCGAGTTCTGGTAGGCCGTGTATTCGGGCTGCATCACGGTGTGGCAGGTCTGGCCGCAGAACGTGGTGGTATCCATATAGCTGACCGCGCCATAACTCAATTGGCTGGCGATCACGATATTCACAACGGTAGCGGCGCCGACGAAGTAGGCGAGACGCCGCAGGTCTGAGTTGCTCCAATTCAGCGTGGGGAAGTCCGGCGGATAAATGCCGCTGCGGCCCTCGCGTTTTCGCTGGATCCACATGCCGACCGGGATCAGGATCAAACCCAGGAAGAACGGAGCCGGCAGAATCAGGAACGACAAAATTCCCACGTACGGGTTATGCACTTCACCGCGCAGCGTGGTTGGCAGTAAAAATAGCCAGAAAATGGTAGCGGTGGTGACCAGGACAACCCCCGCTTGACTAATCCAGTTGTTAGATAGGTGAATGAACGGGGACAACCAGCCCCGGCCCTTGCGATTCGAGTTATTCGGCGTCATGCTTTTTTTCGATCAGTCTCCCGCGGTCTTGTGGGCCGCGTGCTCCCTTGAGTGCTCTTCGTGCTTTACGCTTGTCCCCTTCAAAAACGCAGTATTCAGCGGATACACATCGGGGTCGAAGATTACGGAATAGAAATGCCACACCACAATGGCGAGGCTGGCGAGGACCGCCTCGTAAAAGTGGACACTGGTGGCGATATCCAGCCAGCTCTTCGGCAGCAATTTCATGGCGATATTATTAGCCCACAGCAACAGGCCGGTAGCAACCATGACAATCGCACCCCAAACTACGGCCCAGTATTCGGCCTTCTCAACGTAACTGTGCGAGGAACGCTGGGGAGGTGTATCTCCCAGGCCCATGTTATAGGCAAAACCGGAAAGTGCTTCCCGCGGATCGTTCAGGTTGGGCAGCATTTCCTTCCAGTGATTGCGCAGCTTGCGGCTGACGATCAGCGAGATCAGATGCGTGACCGAGACCGCCATGAAGACGATGGCGGCCGTCCGGTGGATCAGGCTGCGCATGGAGCGGCTGCCTTCCATCAGAAGCAGCGGGCGGGCCCACCACTGGTCGGGATACTTCAGGGCGAAGCCCGTCCAGACCAGAACAATGAACGAAAGGGCCATCACCGCGTGTTCCAGCCGTTCGAACGGCAGCATGCGAATCTCGGCATGGCCGGAAGCGGCGGACCGGACCGGCACGGGCTTGCGGAAGCGGAGCCGGACTAGTTTGCGCGCCCAATCGCCGCCCTGGTGCAGCAGCATCAGGCCGATGGTGACGGGAATCAGCAGCAGGTAGAATTCGCGGACCAGGCGCAGGGGCGCGGGTTCGGTGCGGCCTTCCTGAACGTGGACCTGGCTGATGGCGAACCGGCTGCCGGCGCCGGGGTGACATTGACCGCACGTCTTGGGCAGGTTCTTGGCGTTGATGGTGGACTTCGGATCGGAAGACGGCAGGATGTTGTGCACGCCGTGGCAACTGGCGCAATTGGCGACCGTTTGAGATCCGGCTTTGGCTGCCAGACCGTGGAAGGAAGAATCGAAACTGACCAGCCGGTCCGAGGGCAAGCCAAACTTGCGCGTCAGCCGGACATCGTTGTGGCAACTGCCGCAGGTGTCGCGGATGTGGGCGGCGTTCACCGGAGAGGCTTCATTGGTGTGTTTTACAATTTTGTGCTCGCCGTGGCAGTCGGTGCAGAGCGGGGCTTGGGTGATGCCGTTGGCCAAGGCCTTGCCATGGACGCTGGCGCGGTACTGCTCCACCACGTCGGTGTGGCACATGGCGCAGGTGTCCGGAACAGCCATGCGGAAGGCTTGAGATTTGGGGGGCAGCAATTCGTGAGCGCTGCCGTGGCAGAGTCCACAATCCGGTGTGCCCTCATTGCCCGCTTTGCGAGCCAGCCCATGCGCGCTTTGCGCATAGTCGCCGGCCTGATCGGCATGGCAGGTGGTGCACACCGGTTTGGGGATGTTCGTCGGGTGCGGATATTTATCGTGCGATTCATGGCAGGTATCGCAGGGCAGCCCCGTGTGGGCGCTCTTTTCCAGCTTCTGCCCCTGTTCATGGCAGGAGGTACATTCCTGCTTGGGTGGATCCGCTGCATGGAGATTCGCGCCGGTCCCGAGGAACAGGCCTAAAAGGGCAGAACCGAGCGGTAGGCCCAATGAACGAAATGCCCGGTTCAGGTTCATTATTAGACTCCCATCTTGGACATTGCGACCCAGCTCTGGTACATATAAATCGCACCCAGGACCAGGCCAAACGCCACTGCAATCGCGGTGAGAATTTTGCCCCACTTATCGATGACTTCGAGCTTGTGGGAGACATTCGTCTGCTGGCTGAGGGCGCCGGCATCCAGCACGTGCAGCGATTCATCTTCGTGGCTGGCGATGGTTTTTCGCCAGACAATCATGCCGATCACGACGGCGGCCAAGGCCACCCACAATACGAAATAAGGCATCAGGTTCACGTTCACAGCTCACCTCCAGAAAGGCTCAAAACTGCATCTGCGGGTTTGGACGCACCCGGATGGGAGCGCCCGCCGAAGTCGGGCTCTGCTTCTCAAAGGTCTTGCCGGTTGCCTCTTCAATAGCCTCCACCACCGGAACCAGATAGGCATCCAGGGCGCATTGCACCTGCTGACGAGTCTCGCAGGAGCCGTCCGCGGCATGATCGACGCATACCGTACAGACGTTTTGCCGGATGGCATCAATGTACTGGCAGATATCGGGGCTGTTGACAGAGTGAATGGCTTGGGCCACTTGGGGAAATAGTCGGAACAGCGCACAGCTGGAGGGCTGGTCCAGGCCGCACTGGCCGTCGACGGTACGTTCCGTGCAAACCTTACAGATCCGGTTTCGGACAATGGCCTCTATTTGTGCTAAAGAGTGTTCCATTTCAGCTTCTCCTTTTACCGAGTCAAAGGTAATGCACGCCAAAGTCCATCGGACGGCGCATTTAACTATTGTTGTTTGAGACGTTTGGATCCGGAACTGGGGTGTTGTGGGGCTATTGACGCAGGGATGGAGTCGGGATTGGGGGAAATCCCACTCGGAACATTCGCAGCGTGGGTTATTGCAACACGTAACGCTGCAGCCATAATTGCGAGCAGAACGGTACCAATGGAATCTTCGCGCGAGACCACCGAAACAATCCCGGCATCCCAGGCTTGCGCCAGCAGCAGCGGATCCGGACGGCTGATTAACACAATCCGTTCCGGATTGGATAAGGGGAGGGGCAGCCGATCGAATGCGAGTTCATCCAGAACCAGGACTTGTTGCAGCGCCAGATCCGGATGATCGACCGATTCGACATGCCATGCGCAACTGCGGGACAGAGCTTCCCGAACCGCAGCAGCGAAGTCGCTGTCCGTGATCGAAAGCTGAACCGTCTGCATCATGGCCTACTCCACACCTCCACCTTCCCGTGACAAACTACTTCTTCTCGACGTAACCGTCCAGGCTCTTGTGCTCCTGGTAGTACTTGCCGGGTGCTTTCAAATCTTTCGGGGTCTTTACCTGATCGACATGGCAGAACGTGCAGGTCTTCTTGGTAGCTTTGGTATATTCCGCTTTGCCGTACGAGGCTGTAGAGCAAACCAGAAATCCGCCCAGCAGAATGACAGCGGGCACGAATAATTTCAAATGGGACATGATGCCTCCAACCCCGGAGCAGCAATTGCATCGCCACGGAGTTAATCCCGTTGTTCCATAGAGTTTGACGACTTTCCCTGCATTGGGTGGGGGCAATTCCCCCCTAAAGATCCGATTTGTTGGGCCAATACACGCAGACAGACTGATATACTCGAATGAAGCATCAACAGTTTGTAATGTCCAAACTAACGCCAGGCTGGCAGCAAACCAGCGTTCTGGAATCGGTGTTCGACCAGCTTTCCGACGCTCTGGTTCTATACGATCCGGAGTTCCGCATCACCGGTGTCAACCGGGCGGCCGAGAAGCTCTTCGGTATGTCTTCCGAAGAGATGTTGGGAAAGCACTGTCAGGACATTTTCAAATGCTCCGTGTGCGAACCGGGATGCGGAGTGCTGGTGGGATTGAACCAATCGCCCGCCGCACCCAACTGCACCGTCCGGCTGCATACCGAGAACGGCAATGAACGCCTGGTGGTGATGCGGACGAACCAGATGTTTAACGACTCCGGCGAACTGACCGGCGTTGTGGCCACGATCAAAGACATTACCGAGGAAGCGGCCCCGCAGAAGCGGGAAGTGATCGCCGAATCGCCGGGCATGCGCGAAGTGCTGAACTTTGTGCGCCGCGTGGCTGCGAGCGAAGCGACCACCATCCTGCTGGAAGGCGAGAACGGCACAGGTAAAGATCTGGTTGCCAAGACCCTGCACTACCAAAGTCTGCGTCAGGCCGAGCCATTCATCGCCATCAACTGCGCGGCTATACCCGATTCGCTCCTCGAGAGCGAACTGTTCGGCTACGAAAAAGGTGCTTTCACCGATGCGCGGTCGCAGAAGCGCGGCATCTTCGAACTGGCCGATAAGGGCACGCTCTTCCTGGACGAAATTGGCGAAATTCCCCTCATGCTGCAGGCCAAACTGCTGCGTGTTCTGGAAGAACAGTCGTTCCGCCGGCTGGGCGGCTTAAAAGACATCAAGCTGGACCTGCGCGTGGTGGCAGCCACCAACAAGAATCTGCGCGAGGCCGTGAAGGAAGGCGCCTTCCGGCAGGACCTGTATTTCCGGCTGAACGTGATCCAGATTCTGATTCCGCCATTGCGCGAACGGCTGGAAGATATCGTGCCGCTGACGCGGTTCTTTATCGACCACTACAATCGAAAATTCAAACGTAATATCGAAGGGGTTACGGATGCCTCGGCCAAGCAGTTGATCACCCACGACTGGCCGGGCAACGTGCGCGAACTGCGCAATGCCATCGAGCGGGCGATGATTCTGGAAGAGTCGTCGCTGATTACGCCGCCGAGTCTGCCGATCGCCATTTCACGGCCCGACCCGAACTATGCGGTGAATCCCACGGCGGTGACGGAAATTCCTACAGATGGTCTCTCGCTGGAAGATAACGAGAAAAATCTGCTGGCGCGGGCACTTGAAAAAACAAACGGAAATCAGACGCAAGCTGCTCGCCTGCTTCGGATTACGCGGGATACGCTGCGCTACAAGATGAAGAAATTCAACTTGCGGTAGGAGCATGGATTGGTGCCCCGCCTAGCCCTCGTAGCCTTTTTTCTGGCTGTCGCCCTGGCTCAGGATCCCACCTTCTTCTGTCCGATGGACCCCGACGTCCGGTCGGCCACGCCCGGCAGGTGTCCCCGCTGCGGCATGAAACTGGTCCCCGGGATCCCAAATCCGATCGAGTATCCGCTGGATGTTCGCGCTGTACCCCGCAATCTGCCCGCCGGCAAACCGGTCACGCTCGAATTCCGCGTGGTCGACCCGAAGACCGGCCG
>DASZMZ010000140.1:0-3508 GCA_035551455.1 Candidatus Sulfopaludibacter sp. | reverse complement strand
GGGCGGGCGCCGCTAAGCCCCGCATCGCCTGGTAGCACTTCACGGACTTGCGGGTCTCATCGTCCTCGGCTTGCTGCACCGGAGTCGGATAGGTCAGATTGTTCAGCCGCTGCAGCGAACCCCGGAGGCTCTCTTTGGGTTCCAGCGCGCCGATGCTCAGGTCCAGCTTCACCGTGAGCGCTTCGGTCTGCAGCTTGGCGGCGGGGTCGCGAAACTCACTGGGCATGATGGTGGGCGGATGCGCCGGCGGATTCACTGCCGCGGGGTCCGCCGGCGGAGCGCCAAACGCCGGCAGGGCCGGAAACGTCATCCTCAGATTGCCGCGTGTCTCTTCCGGCTCGATCTCCAATTCGACGAGTCCCTGTGCGCCAGGCAGCGCGGCGCTGTTCGCCGACCCTACGGTGACCGTGCATGCCGAAGGAGCCAGTGCGGCTCGATCCTTGTTTGTCAGCACCAGGCGCAGCTTGGTAATTCGCAAGTCCACCCGGAACCTCTTCGAAGCGTCCAGGGTGAGATTGATGGTCTTCTGCTGCTTGGGCGGGATAGTGACATCGTCGCCCTCCTGCAACTGATTCGGGTTGGTGCGAAGCATGCGCAGCGCTGTATTCGCCGCGTGATTGTACAGGGTCAGATAGTTGAAGAAGTTGTTTGCCCGGGCAATGCTCGCGAAGCAATCGCCGGGAGTTACCCGATGGTTGGCCATTTCACTCTAACCCTCCCGCCATTCGGAGGCATCGATATCCGGAAAACTCACGGTATAGGTTCCTCCGGGCAGCCGCTTACTTTGCAACGCACCTTTCGACAACGGTCCGGAGTTCACCATCGCCGCGCCCAGCTTGATTTCGCATTCGGCTGCTGCCACGGGTCCCTTTTCAGCGCCGCTCACCACATCCACAAATCGAAGCTCGGCCTTCACCCAGTGGTTCCAGTTCCGAAAACACCGCAGGATCGGGCTCTGGGGAACTACCGTGGGAACCGCGCCGAGCGCGCCGGGTGCTCCTCCCGGTCCGGGGACTCCTCCACCGCCGGCCATTACAGCACCGGCTCCGAAACAGCGGCGGCATCGACCCTTGCCATAGAATCGAGCTTAGCCAGATAGAAGATCGCTTTGCTTCTCAATTTTTGCATGCGGACCTCCGACGATAAGCCGGGTTCCCGGAGTATCTGTTGGGCCCACGGGTACGCCGGATTGGTGGAGAAGTCCGCACCCAGGGAGAATTCGAGCGCCACATAGGCTGCCAGTTGGTCCACGTCAAAGCCGAGATTGCGTCCACGCCGAACGGCGCTGCGCACCGTCTCCCCGAGTTCCTTCGCTCCCAATTGGGCGCAATGCACCGGGAAGTTTTGGCGAATAATAGCCTGAATACTGGAATGGAGATTCTCATCCGCGAAGACGCGCATTTGCTCCGCACGGATTGTGAGCATGTAAGCTAACGTACAACGCGAGTGCGCGCCCGGTCAACTGAAGCCTGGCCTACCGGGTCTGGCCTTCCACTTCCTTGAGCCAGTCGGGGCGCTTCAGGACTTCGCGGGGCTTGCTGCCGTCGGGAGGCCCGATGATGCCGTCGCGCTGCATCATATCGAGGATGCGGGCGGCGCGGCCGTAGCCCAGCCGGAGGTGGCGTTGCAGCGTGGAGGTGGACGCTTTGCCCATCTGCAGCACCAGGCGGACCGCCTCTTCGTACATCGGATCCTGGTCCTCGCTGGCAGGTTCGTCCGACCCGGCGTCGTCGTCGGACGGCGGCGCGATGAGGAAGCTCTGGTCGTATTCGGGGGACGCCTGTTGCTTCCAGAAGTCCACCACACGATTGATTTCCGTCTCGGTCACGAAGGCGCCGTGTACGCGCGTCAGGCGCGACGATCCCGGCGGCAGGAAGAGCATGTCGCCCTTGCCCAGCAGGTGTTCGGCGCCCATGACA
Source organism: Candidatus Sulfopaludibacter sp. (assembly GCA_035551455.1). Taxonomy (GTDB): domain Bacteria; phylum Acidobacteriota; class Terriglobia; order Bryobacterales; family Bryobacteraceae; genus Sulfopaludibacter. The sequence goes on along the minus strand of DASZMZ010000140.1, from coordinate 1,589 downwards.
TCGAGGACGGTGCGCGAATCCACGCGAGTGGCCACGCGGAAGCTGATGCGCGACGGGAAATTCGCCTTGATCAAGCCCGTGATCACGTCCACGCTGGGACGCTGCGTGGCCAGAACCAGATGCATGCCCACGGCGCGCGCCATCTGCGCCAGGCGGGTCACGCTCTCTTCCACGTTCTTGCCTTCGAGCATCATCAGGTCGGCCAACTCGTCGATCAGAATGAGCACGTAGGGCAGGGGACGCGGCTCTTCCTGCGTCGGCTCCTGCTCGTCGAAGAGGCTGCGTGGCTCATCCTGCAGCTTGCGGATCTTCTTGTTGAACTGGTCGATATTGCGGCAGCCGTACTCCGCCAGCAGGCGCAGACGGCGCTCCATCTCGAGCACGGCGTTGCGCAGCGCGTTGGTGGCCTTCTTCGGATCGGTGATCACCGGCGTCAGCAAGTGGGGGATGCCTTCATACATGCCCAACTCCACGCGCTTGGGATCCACCATGATCATGCGCACTTCGTCCGGCGTGGCCTTGTACATGATCGACATGATCATGGAGTTGATCATGACGCTCTTGCCCGAGCCCGTGGACCCGGCGATGAGCAGGTGCGGCATGGCTTCCAGCGCCGCCACGCGAATCCGGCCGTTGATGTCTTTCCCCAACGGGATGGTCAGGTGTGAGTGCGATTGGCCGAACTCTTCGGACTCCAGCATTTGCCGCAGCGCAATCACTTCGCGCTTCGTATTGGGAACTTCGATGCCCACTGTGGGCTTGCCGGGAATGCGCTCGATCAGGATCGATTCGGCCTGCAGTCCCAGGCACAGGTCTTCGGTGAGATTGGTGATGCGGCTGTACTTGATGCCGGCTTCCGGTTTGAATTCGAACGTGGTGACCACGGGGCCGGGATTGATCTGGACCACGTTGCCGAGCACGTTGAACTCTTCGAACTTGCTCTTGATGCGGGCGGCGATGTCCTTCAGTTCCTGCTCGTCGTAGGCGCTGCGTCCGGGCACTTCGTTGAGCAGGTCGGTGGAAGGCAGGCGGAAGAGATGGGATCGCGACGGCGCGGGAGTGACGACCGCGGGTGCGGCGGGTAGCGGCACGGGAGGCGGCACCGGCGGCAGGTCTTCCACCTGGCAGATCGGGATCTCCTGAATTTCCGCGTAGCCGCTCTCGCCCGGTTCCTCCTCCGGTTCCCAGGGCGGAGTGTTGTCGACCGCGGGGGCGGGGCGCAGGGTGGCCATCGCTACCGGAGCGGCCTCTTGCGGAGCCTCAACGGCGGGCTGTTCCTTCTTGCGGTTGCGGCGTGTGGATTGCGCGGCGGCGGCTTCCTGCCGCTTCCGGTCGCGCTCGCGAGCCTTCTCCAGGGAGCGCAACTGCATGCGCTCGCGCCATGCCGTCCAGGCGTCGAGGCGTCGCTGCCACCAGGCCATGGGACCGGCCAACCATGCGGCCAGCTTGGCCAGCGTGAACGTGGAAACCAGGTAGATGGAAACAATCACCGTGGTCGCGGTGGCCACAACGGCTCCGGCCACATTGAGGGAATCCACCAGCCGGCTGGCCAGGACCCAGCCGAACGTTCCACCCAGCCGGATATTTCC
>DASZMZ010000139.1:0-3566 GCA_035551455.1 Candidatus Sulfopaludibacter sp. | reverse complement strand
CGCAGGGCGATTCGCCGCGGCGCCCAGGCCGTCGCGCCAGTCGTACGAATCGGCGAAGCAGCCGCCTGGCCAGCGCAAAACCGGGGCCTGCACCGCCTTCATCGTGTCGATGAAGGCCTGGCGGATGCCATTTGTGTTCGGAATCTTCGAATCCCGGCCCACCCACACGCCGTCGTAGATCACTCCGCCAAGATGCTCAATGAAATGCGAGTAGATCTCCGGCGAGATCGTCCCGATGGGCTCGCCGGGAACGATGTCAATGTGGGCATCGACGGCCGTCGACGTCTGCGAGAACAGGCGCGGCCCGCGCAGGGCAAGTGCAGTGGCAGCGAGGGCAGACGACTTCAGCGCAGTGCGACGAGTGATTTTCATGGCCCGCCCAATTTACCAGACCCGTTCGTCATTCTGACTGAAGGTCAGAATCTCCGTATTTGCCTTTGTTCCGCCGCCACTGCCGGATGCCCCATTCATGACAGTTTCATCGTCATGAGTGGGATTCACTACTTCGTCTCGGGAGGCACCGGATACGCGGGCGGCGCACCGGGCAAAGTAATGGCCAGATGCTCGAAGACCACGCCCGGATCTCGATACAGCAGCCGCAGCGTATGTTTGCCCGGCGCCAGCTTGCCCAGCGGAATCGTATCGATCGCGGAGTTGCGCAGCACATTCTGCGGCCAGTCCGCGCCGCTGGGGCCGTCGCCCGCTCCCGCGGCCTTGGCGGTGCCGCTGCCGCTCATGTCGCGCTCCATCGGCGCACCGCCGTCCAGCGCAACGGCATAGCGCAACTTGTGGTCGGAATCGAGCGGGAACGTGGGCAGAAGATGCAGTGCCAGCGTCGCCGGGCCCGCGGTGGTGGTGGTAAAGTCGTACTCCAGCCAGGGGAATATGCCGCCCTTGATCGGGAGAAGGCCCTGCACCGAGGCCACGGTCATGATTTGGCCGAAGGGGCGCCCCGGCTCACCGAAGACAATGGAGCTGCCGGAGATGCCCAGGTCGGCCAGCACGCGCCACTGCGCGACCAGATTGCCGTTGTGGCTGCGCGCGAAGTGCGCCGCGTTGATGGAAACCGTGCAGTGCTGTTCGGCAAAGCCAGACGAACCGGCTGGGCCGGCAGGGGACTGGCACGCATCGCTGCCCACACCCCAGCTTGCAGGCAGCGGCGTGTCTGCGTCGGCGGCGGTGCGCGGCATCTCGAAGACGTGGCGGTCGCGCGGATGGGCGCTCATCATGCCGTCCCACTTGCCGTCTTCCAGCGCGTTGTACTTCGCCGTCAGCGTCTGGATGGTGTCGTAAGCGGTGTGGGCGCGCGTGGCGTCCTGTTCCATAGCCGGCTCATTGTGCTGCACCGCGTCGAGGAACGTACGGTCCGTCGAAAGAAATTTCTCATTCATTGCGGCGGAACCTTCCACCGGATACTCCACCAGCTCGAAGAAAGCGCTCCCATACTGCGGCGGCAGTGTCTTCGCGATTGCCATCTCGTCTGCGCGCACGTGGTCCCATGCCCCGGCTCGTGCGTGATTCTGGTCGTTGTAAATCTGCCGGAAGGTGTGGCCCGCGTCTACGCCGCCTGCATTGGAAGCTGCATCGCGCGTGACAAACTCATCGCCCCAGGCGAGCGGGTTGAAGGCGGTCCGCTCGATTCCGTCGTTATATCCGTTGAAGCCCATGAACTCCGGCTTGCGAACGAAGTTAAGCGCGTAGTAACGCGTCATCACATCGACAATCGGCTTCGCATCGGCGCCGGGGAACTGCTGCGCGAACCACCGCGTCAGGAAGTCGCGCTGGCTCATCGCGGCCATCCCCGGCTCATCGAAGGCCAGTTGCATGAAGTAATCAATATCAATCTCGGCCGGCTTCAGGTCTCCGACATTGAGAATCCAGTACCTACGCGCGTTGTGGTCGTAGGCCTTGGTCATCTCCTCGCGGATCAGCGCCGGCGGCGTAGTGCACAGCCACAAGTAATCGTGCGGCGCGCCCCAGTAGCTGACGTGGTAGTACACGCCGGATCCGCCCGCGCGCTTCTGCTCCGCCGCGTTGGGCAACTCACGGATGTAGCCGTAGTTGTCGTCCGTCCAGCCCAGCGTGACATCGTCCGGCACCTTCATGCCGACGCGATACAGGTCGAGCGATTCCTTATACAGCCAGAGGATCTGTGGCACCTTCGTCACATCGGGATTCACGCGCTCCGCCAATAGCTTCCGCTGCTCCGTCATCACGTCTTCGACCAGTTTCGCCTTCACCTCTGGCGTCCCCTTCGCCTCCAACCCCGAGTCATGCACCCCACGCAGCCCCACCGTGTAGAAGTTCTCGTACTTGCCATTCTCCTGGAGCCGCTTGTCCCAGTACGCATTCATCGCCGCCGAGTTGGCCTGGTAGTTCCACGGCCCGTCGCCCTTCGGCGGAGCCGCCTCATTCCACTCTCCCACGTTATTCCGCAGCAACGCCTCGGAGTGCGACGACCCCATCACGATGCCCCACTTGTCCGCCAGCTTCGCATTCTCCGGAACCGCATTGAACGCCAGCGACCCCGGATGCATCGCCGGCCACAGTGAGTTCGCATGCAGCCGCAGCAGCAGTTCGAAGATGCGCTCATACGTCCGCGGCCCGATGTTGCCTTTGCCATTGTCGACGGTGGGATCCATCTTCTTTGCCGCCCAAGGCCGCAGTCCCCAATCTTCATCGTTCAGGAAGATGCCGCGGTAGCGCACCGACGGCTCATGCTGCACATGCACCCCGGCGCTGACGTACACCGCCGCGCGGTGCGCCACCGGAACGTCTGCCCACCAGGTCCACGGCGACACGCCCATTTGCCGTGACAGCGTGAACAGCGCATACGCCGCGCCCCGCCGGTCGGAACCCGCAACCACCAGCGCGCGACGAACCCCGGACATCGGCGAAAGCACTACCGAAGTCGTCGCGCTCTCCCAGTTGCCGGCGACTGATTGGCCTACGATCTTGCGGGTGGCCTGCAGCCGATCGATCTCCGGCGACTGCCCATACACGCCCACAAGAATCAGGCTCGCGGGAAGCGGCGAAGGAAGCGAGGCGAGCACCTCAGGCTTTACGCCGGTCACGCGCTCGACATCCGACGCAAACGCCTGCGCCGCAACCTTCACCGTCTCGGAGTTTCCGGGCGCAACGTAGATCGGCGCTGCCTTTCCGCCGGCAACGATCGCAAAATCCATGGAAGACGCGGGAAAATCAAGCGCGACGAACGGCGTTGATTGAGCGTAGGCGATGGCCGAGAGAGTGAGCAAACCGACAATCGCGGCGAAACTGGGAGCGCGTTGCATGGCCTAACAGTTTACTCAGTCCGTCGCCGAGTGGTGTCCCCAATCGAAGCGCCTGCCCAGGATTCCCTTCACGATCAGGTGGTCCGTCCCGGCCGTTGGGCCCACACCGACCCCGATGTTGATCTCCCATTTCGGCGATACATTCAAATCCGTCACCGCGAAGATCTGCTGCTGCTGGTCATGCAGCCTGTCGAAGTCGCCCAGGCGTCCATAGTCCGCGTAATACTCAAACCCCGCGTTGACCACCTTGGTGATGTCGTAACCGATCTTCGC
>DASZMZ010000138.1:0-16968 GCA_035551455.1 Candidatus Sulfopaludibacter sp. | reverse complement strand
GACCTTCACGCGAATCGAACAAAAGAACCAGGAGCAGCTCCGTCAGAGACTAATCAAGCAAGCCGGCAGGCTGGGCTACACCCTAGTACCGACGCACGGAGAGGCATTTGTTTCTTAGGAGACGCCGAGACGCCGAGGAAGTACGGAGACAGGCTCGAAAAAGCGGCTGGACATCCGGCAGAGTCCCGAGACCCAGGCGTTTTTCATGAATTTTGGCGGGCCGCAGGCCCATTCCCAACAGACGACAAAAGGCGATCGTCTGTCCTACCGGCCTGGCACTACGTCGATCTGAAGGGCTGGATCGGCGGCCGGGACGTAGCTTTGGGCCAGGCCCAGATCGCGGCGGACGAGGTTGGTTCCCTGCGCGATGGCGCTGGCTTTATAAAATGCAATCTCACGATTGGCGCCCTGCCTGCCGAAACCGCAATCACTCGAAACGATCAGCTTGTCGGCCGGAATGTACTTGAGCGCTTTGTGAATCTCGGCCGCCACGTCCTCGGCGCGATCTGCCTGCAGAGTGCGATGGCTGACCGCACCGATGCAGATCTTCTTCTTGAGATCATTTTTGAACGGCTCGAACAGCTCAATATCGCGCTGATTGCGATCCTTCATCTCCAGCGTCCACACATCGCCGCGGCAGCGCTCCAGATAGATCTCGATGGAGTTGGCGTAGCTGGTGTCGTCCATCACGCGCTGCATGTTGGGATTGCCCCAGCAGGTGTGAATCCAGATCTCCACGTCGTCGAGTCCCTGCACTTCGCGATTGAAGGCGTCGATCATGAACTTCACTTCGGCGTGGTCCTTGCCGTAAGTGTTCGCCATGAAATGGAAAGTCGGTTCTTCAATTTGAATGCACCGGCATCCTGCCGCGCGCAGAGCCAGCAGTTCCTTGTTCATGGCCTCGGCCATGTCCCAGATCACCTGCCGTTTGTCCTTGTAGTGCTTGGTGTGGATGTCCAGAAACAGCGCCATCACCTGCGAGCAGCAAGTGCCGAACTTCACGGGCTTGCGCGTCCTCGACTGCGCGATGCGCCAGACCTTGGCGTAGTCCAGCGGGCGGTGCTCGATCTTGCCGACCACATGAGGCCAGCGCCAGCCCGTGTAGATTTCGTTGAGCAGCGTGCCCGGCGGATAGTGCAGCCAAGGCGCGGTGGTCTCTTCCGGCTGCAGGTAGTCACCCTCGAAGCCGGCCCAACGCTGCAGGGGGTAATGGTGCCAGGCGCGGCCGGCGAGGTCCTCATCCACGTGGAGGTCGCCGTGAGTGAGTATGTCGAGTCCGGCGCGTTCCTGATCGCCGATGATGACCGCCATAGCGTCCTGAAACTTCTCGCGGAAGCGCACGTCGAGCATGCAGGTGTCGAGCGGCCGTCCCCACATGCTGACGTCGTACCAGCGGGGACGAGGGAACGATCCGGTGGTGGTGCTGGGCAGCATGAGATCTGCCGTGGCGGTGAACATAGATCCTCCAGGCGCGCTACCGGGCGCGCAGCGTGACCTTCTGAACTCTCCAGTTTGTCAGTTCGCCGATGTAAAGTGTGTTCGGGTTGCGGCAGTCGATCTGGTTGGCGGTGCCGAACTCTTTGGTCATCTTGCCCGCCGTCCCGAACTTGCCCAGAACTTTGCCGTCCAACTCCAGCTTGTAGATCTCGCCGCCGTCCATCGAATCGGGCGGATTGGAGTTGGAGCTGTACAGATACTGATGCGCGCCGGGAGAGATGCAAATTGCCCAGGGCGCCCCGATTTCGGCGATCTGGCTTTTGAAGTTTCCATCATTGTCGAACACCTGAATGCGCTGGTTGCCCAAGTCGGCAACGTACACATTTCCGGCGGCGTCCACGGCCACCGAGTTGGGCATATCGAACTGGCCCGGACCTGTGCCTTTCGAGCCCCAAGTCTTGATGAAGATCCCAGTCTTGTCGAGTTTGACGATGCGCGCGCTGGCATAGGCATCGGAGATGAACATGTTGCCCTGCGCGTCCCAGGCGATATCGGTCGGACGGTTGAAGTTGTCGCCCTGCACGCCGCCGCGGCCGCGACCTCCGCCCGCAGCACCGGCAGGGGGCGCGGGATTGATCGATTCGGGCTTGCGTCCCAGCACCTGCAGGAAGCGGCCGTTGGAATCGAACTTCATCACCGTATCCGACCCGCGATCCACGGCCCAGATATTGTCGTGCGCATCCACGCGCACGGATTGCGCAAACAGGAATCCGTAGATGCCGGCCCCGATTTCGCGGACATACTTGCCGGTGGGATCGAACATGAGCAGCCGCGAGCCGCCGTGCGAGAAGAATCGCGACCCGCCCAGCGTGCCCTCTTCGCCTGTGCGCGTATAAACGAAGAGGTTCCCTTTGGAATCCGTGGCGACGCCGGCGGCCTCACCTAAATGAATGTTCGGCGGCAGCTTCAGCAAATTGATGTTGGCGTCGAAGCCAAGCTCCGGAACCTGGGCGGGAAGCAAGCCGCAGGAAAGCAGGAACAGCGCCGCCAGACTGAGTTTCCATCGCATGATGATTCGCCTCACTTCGCCGCCGGATGCAGCATGAGCTTCTGCACCCGCCATAGCTGGATTTCGGAGATGTAGAGCACGTCAGGATTGCGGCAATCGATTTCGTGGAGCCCGCTGAACTCGCCCAACTGCTTCCCTGCCTTGCCGAATTTTCCCAAAACGGCGCCGTCCAACTCCATTTTGTAGACTTCGCCGGTTACGGTGGCCAGGGTGTAGTCATTGTTATCGGGGAATGTGTTGGACGAGTAGAGATACTGATGAGGTCCGGGAGAGATGCAGAGTTCCCAGGGCGTACCCACGTTGTCGTAGATCGCTTTGAATTTCAGATCGTTGTCGAAAACCTGGATGCGGCGGTTGCTGCGGTCGGCCACATAAGCATTGCCCTGCGCATCCACGGCCAGGGAGTGCGGCAGGTTGATCTGTCCCGGCGCAGAGCCTTTCGTGCCGGCCTGCGCGACGAATCTGCCCTGCTTGTCATACTTCACGATTCGCGAATTGGCGTACCCATCGGTCACGAAGATGTTCCCCGCCGGATCCCAGGCTACGTCGGTGGGGCGGTTGAAGATGTACTTGCCGGGATTGGCCGGATCGGGCACTGGAATCGGAGGCGCTAGCGCGTCGACCGGTTCGGGGCGGCGACCCAGGGTCATAATCACCCGGCCTTCCGGATTGAACTTGATGACCATGTTGGACCCTTCATCCACGGCCCAGATGTTGTCGTGCGGATCGACCCGGACGGCGTGCGCGAACACGAAGCCGTAGAGTCCTTCGCCGAGCTCGCGGATGAAAGTTCCGGCCTGGTCGAATTCAAAGAGGCGAGTCCGCTGGCTCCGCGTGAAGACGAAGATGTGTCCCTTGGAATTGGTGGCGATGCCGATGCCTTCACCCAGATACAGGTTGGGCGGCATCTTCAAAAAGTTCGGCACCGATTCGAAGGGAATCTCGGGCACGTTCTGTACCTTGGCGCGCGTGGCCAGTGCCGCCGGAGACAGATTCTGGCAGACCGCCGGGGTCGCGGCCAACAACAGGAGCCCGAGGAGACGCTTCATAAATGTGATCCTTCGTTCCCGGTCAGTATACTTGAACCTGAAGGAGCATCGTGATGAATCTGCCCCGCATGACCCGCCCGATTATCCTCTTGATTGGCGGACTCGCGCTCCATGGCCAAGATGCCGGTATGGTGTTGCGGACCTCGGTGACTTACCGGACGCAAAGAAACAGCCTGCAACTTACCGACGAGCAGAAGGCGACGGCCGACCAGCTTGCCGCCGACGCGGCCCGGGCCGGGCAGTCCGCCAAATTCGGCGATGCCATGCGCGACTACTATCACGCCATGGCCGTCATGCGCGGCGTCGCGTGGACCCCGGCGTATGAGTTCGGCACTTCGCTGCAGGCCCATCTCGATCACGCGGTGGTTGACCCGGGCAAGCCGGTGACCGTGACCTTGCTGCCTCTGTACGATTCCAAGGGCGCGCGGCTGATGGCATCGCTGTCCCTCATGCCCGCGAAGAGAAACGGCGGCGCACAGAAGAGTCTCGGGCCGCCCGTTGCCGTCGATCCCGGCCAGATGCCGTTCTCGACGAAAGTCTCTTTGCCCGCGGACGCGATGGGAGGGTACGTGATCGAAGTCCGGCTGGCTGCGGAAGGCGATTCCACAGCCAGGCAGGGTGGAATGGTGAAGAGCCTCCCTCTGGAGATCGACCCGATTGCCGCGTCCGCGCAGGCGCTGCGCGACAGGCTGGCGAAGGTGCGCGAGCGGAATCATCCGGCACTCGCCAGCGCCGAGTACGCGCTCGATTTGTATGAGCGTGCCGACCGCGGCGAGGTCAATCCGACGGCGTACCAGTTCTCCGAGGAGTTCGCCAAGGCGCGGGAGATTCTGGATGGCCTGGATGCCGGCCGCGATCCATTCGCGGGGAAGCACGGTGATTTTCGCAAGGCCTACCGCTCTGCCGTGGACCATACACTTCAGCCTTACCGGCTCCTGATACCCGCGTCCTATTCCGCTGCGACGCCGGCCGCATTGGTGCTTGCGCTGCATGGCATGGGCGGCGACGAGAACAGCATGTTCGACGGCTACGAAGGCAAGTTGAAGCCGGAAGCCGAACGGTTGGGCTTCGTGGTGGTGTGTCCCAAGGGGCGGGATTCGGCCTCGATGTATCGCGGTGCGGCCGAGCAGGATGTCCTGGACGTGCTGGCGGAGGTGCGGCGCGACTACAAAATCGACGCGGGCCGCATTTATCTGATGGGCCACTCGATGGGCGGATACGGAACGTGGAGCGTCGCGATGGCCCACCCGGCCCTGTTCGCCGCGCTCGGTCCGATCTCCGGCGGCGGATCGGCGGCAGGCATGGCGAAGATCGCCGCGATACCGGAGTATGTGGTGCATGGCGATGACGATCGGACGGTGCCGGTGACGCAATCGCGAACGATGGTTGAGGCAGGCAAGAAGGCCGGTGCGAATATCGTTTACGTGGAAGTCCACGGCGGCAGTCACACGAGCGTCGCGGCGCCGCAATTCGGCCCCATGCTGGATTTCTTTGCGAAGCAGCGGCGGGCGGTTGGAGAGTGAGAATCTCCTTTTTCGAACGCACCGTGTTAGAAATACGGTTTGCAGGTTAGGCCAAAATCATGAAACGAGTTCGTAGTTTTCCAATCGCGACACTGCTCCTTGTCTTGGGATGTGTCGCCGCCCTGGGATTTCAGGCGGCCAAACGGCCGGTGGATTATGTGAATGCGCTGGTCGGCACCGCGCCCTTGGACGATCCGAAGCTGATCGGCAACGCGCCGCCCCCCGGAGAGGAGTTGTACACGGGTATGACTTCGCCGGGCGCGGTGCTGCCCCATGGCGTGACCAATCTTAGTCCGGTCAACAAGAACCTGGACCTTTCCTACAGCGCCGGTGTCGGCATGTCGTACAACTACATCCACCGGATGATGCTGGGCTTCACCGGCGCCATGCAGGGTCTGACCTTCATGCCGGTAGTGGGCGATTGGACCGTGCCGCCGGAACGCACGGCGTCCTATTACAGCAAGGATCAGGAAAAGGCAGGCGCCGGATTCTACTCGGTCTATCTGGACGATTACAAAGTGAAGGTCGAAATGACCGCCACCGCCTGGACGGGCCTTTATCGATTCACTTTCCCGAAGAGCGATCGGGCGCGTTTGCTGATGGACATGGGACGCGCCGGCGGGACTCTCGAGGTGGTGGGCGACCACACGGTGCGCGGCTTTGCCGAGCGCGGCATGCGGGGACAAATCTCCGGCACTTCGATGCGCGGCACGATGCGAACCTACTTTGTGGCGGAGTTCTCACGTCCCTTCGCGTCGTTCGGCACTTTCCATCAGGTTCCCCCACAGACGGCAGGACGCGGCGCGGCGCTCGGCGGGAATTCGGTGACTACGGGAACCAGAAATGAGACCGGCAATTATGCCGGGGCATATCTCAACTTCACGACCACCGAAGGCGAGCAGGTGCTGGTCAAAGTGGCGTCCGGCGATAGCTACGAAGCCGTGGAGAAAGTGCTGGAAGCGGAAAGCGCCGGATGGAACTTCGACGCTGTCAAAAAGCGCGCGGAAGACGCCTGGGCCAGGAAATTGAACACGATCGAAGTCAAGGGCGGCACCGCGAAAGAACGCATGCTGTTCTATTCGAACTTCTTCCACTCTTTCGCCAGCCCCAGGCTGGTGGCACGGAAGGGCGAGCAGTACCGCGCGCTCGACGGCCAAACGCGGACGGCCGATCACGACCGCTACGGTCCGGTGCCGTTCTGGGACACCGGCAGAAATCAAATCGTATTGCTCACGCTGGTGGAGCCGGATGCGAAGGTGGACATCCTTGCCTCCACGCTCGATATGGCAAAGGAGTCGGGCTACATGCAGACGTCGTTCCACGGCGATCATGCCATCTTCATGTACCTGGGCGATTGGCAGCGCGGCCTCAAATTCGATTGGGAAGGCGCTTACGAATACCTGCGCAAAAATGCGATGGACACCAAGGGACCGCGCCGCAACCTGGCCGAGTATCTGGAGAAGGGTTGGGTGTCCGATATCATTCCGAACCGGAACCCCAGTCCGCCGTACGCCGGGGGCAACGCCGGAGTTGCCAAGACGCTGGAGTATAGCTGGGACGACTACTGTCTGGCGACGTATGCCAAGAAACTCGGCAAGGAAGACGATTACCAGATGTTCCTGAAACGGGCGGCAAATTACAAGAACTCCTTCGATTCGACCGTCGGCTTCATGCGCGGCAAAACCGCGGACGGGAAGTGGATTTCCCCATTCGACCCCAAGGAGCCGTACTACAACTTCATGATGAAGGAAGCTTCCGGATGGGGCACCCTCTGGCTGGTGCCGCACGACGTGCAGGGCCTGGCGAATCTGCTGGGCGGCCGCGAGAAGTTCGACGCCAAGCTGGACGAATTCTTCAATACGCCGTACAATCCCACGGGCATTTGCCGCGACTGCACGGGGATGGTCGGACAATACGTGCAGGGCAACCAGCCGGATCAGCAGGCGCCGTACTTGTACGCTTGGGGCGGCCAGCCGTGGAAATCGCAGGCGTTGGTTCGCCGGATCCTCAAACAGATGTACGGCAGCGACAAATCCGGGCTGGCATTTCCCGGCATGGACGACCAGGGCTCGACGTCTTCCTGGTACGTGATGAGCGCCATGGGTTTCTACCCGGTGGACCCCGCGCGCCCGGAGTACATCATCGGCAGCCCCATTTTCGATGAAGTCACCATCCATCTGGGGAACGGCAAGGACTTTGTGATCGTCGCGGCGAATAATTCCGAGAAGAACATGTACATTCAGTCGGCGACCTTGAACGGCAAACCTTGGAACAAGCCGTGGTTCAGTCATGCGGACATCGTCAGCGGCGGAAAACTGGTATTCCAGATGGGTCCGGCGGCCAACAAGAATTGGGGCAGCGCTCCGGATGCCGCGCCGCCCTCCATGTCCACAGCGCAATAGCTCCCGCCGCGGCGAGGGATTCTACAAACGCGGCTAAATGGATTCAGTTCGCAGGTACTGCTGCTGGAGGAGATTGCGGTGGTGGATGTCGTGGCCGGCGACGATGTAGGCGAGGGCGCGGACGCTGACGGGATGGCCGCTGGCGATTCCGGTGCGCGTCCAGGCTTCGGCGGGCAGATTGCCGAATAGCGCGACGGTAGCGGTGCGGACGGCGAGATACTCCTCGACGATACCCTGCCACGGGCGGGCATCGGCACCGGATGGACCCACCCAAGCGTCCTGCTCCATGGAGGCGAGCGGAGTCTGGTCGGCGCGGGCGAATCGCAGCGCCCGATAGGTGAAAACGCGCTCGGCATCGGTGACATGAACGTAGGCTTCGCGGATGCTCCACTTGCCGGGCGCGTACCGGTAGAGCGACTTTTCCTCGGAGACGGTATTCAGAATGCGCAGCGTGGTGTCGAGCTGCGTGACCAGCGTTTGGACGATGTCACCCTCCGGGACCAGGGACGTGTATTTCGCGTAATAGGGAGCGTGCTCGGAGGCGTCGGGGCGAGTAGTCATCCCGATAGGATACAACTGCCGGGCGTGGGGGTGGGCTGCCACCCGCCCTTTCGGTCGCTACTCCGCCAGGAACTGGCCGTCGGCGATGATCTCGGCGGGACCGGTGAGAAAAATTTCGTCTTCCAGGCGAAGGTCGATGGGACCGGCGGGAGTCAGCACGCGCACCGGCGATTGCGCCATGCCGCGCAGCACCGCCGTGTAGGCCGCTCCCGTCGAACCCGTGCCGCTACTCATCGTCTCCCCCGCCCCGCGTTCGTAAAAGCGAACGTCGATGGTGTGGGCGTCCACGGCTTTGACAAACGACACGTTGGTTCGCTTCGGAAAATGCGCGTGAGATTCGATTTCCGCGCCCATGGTCCTCCAGTCGAAATCGAAATTGTCCACCGGCATGGCGCACTGCGGATTGCCGACATACAGCAGCGTGACATCGCGCGCTCCGCCGGAGAGCGGCAACTGGAAACGCTCCGCCAGCACTTCCGGACGTCCCATATTCATCTCGAACTCGAAGCTCAGATTGGTGCGCTTCAGCAGGCGCAGCGTCTTGATACCTGCGCCCGTGCGGATGCGGACCACGCTCGCGGCGAAGCCGTGGCGAATCAGAAACGCCGCCGCGCAGCGCGTGCCGTTGCCCGAGATTTCGGCGGTGCTGCCGTCGGAATTGTAGAGCTGGATGGAGCCTTCGGCGTCGCCGTCCGTGGGCTTACCCACCAGCATCCAGCCATCGGCGCCAATGCCTGTGTGGCGGTCGCAAATCGCCTTGGCCATCTCCACCCGACCGGTCTCGGGCGCCTCGTGCTCCCAGGTGAGCAGGAAATCGTTCTTCGCGCCGTGCGCCTTGCTGAAGGGAATTTTCATCTACGGAAGCTTTTCGACCTCGACTGCGGTGCCGTACGCCAGCACCTCCGTGACGCCCTGCATAATCTCCGTGGCGTCGTAGCGCGCGCCGATAATGGCATTCGCGCCGAGCGCGTTGGCATGCTCGATCATCAGATCGAAGGCGTCCTCACGCGTCTTTTCGCAGAGTTTGCTGAAGAGCGAAATGTTGCCCCCAACGATGGTCTGCAAACTGGCGCCGATCGTCCCCACGATGGAGCGGGAGCGGACCACGATTCCGCGCACCACTCCGAGATTGCGCCGGACGCGCACGCCGGGCAGATCGAACGCGGTCGTAACGTTTTCATGAGCTACCATGACAGCCTCCTGTGCGCCGGTAGATTTCCACCACGGGCGCATCTTTCACGATGATCGTTTTTTCCAGAGTGTAGCAGGGGCCCTGCCGGTTGGCGCGATTCACCGCGGTCTGCACCGCGTCGCCACCCATCACGACGGCCCATTCCTGGGTCAAATACAGTTCCGGACGGTCCACCGCGGCCCGCCACGGAAGTCCATTCACTTCCGAAAACGTCTCGCGGATCGGCACTCCCATTTCGCGATAGATGCCGGTGAGATCGCCGAATGATGTGATGATACCCGACCCGTGGACGTAGCGGGGCGTGAGGTAATCGGCGGCCTCGCGCGTCCAGGCGCGGCGTCCCTCGGAATTGACACGCGATTCCTCCCACGTGATCCAGTTGGGCGGCGCCGGGTGCAGCAGCCAATAGACGGTGGACGCCAGCACCACGAGTCCGGAGCACAGGCCGCGGCGTCGCGCCGGGATCGCCACCAAAGCACCGGCGCAAAAGGCCAGCAGGCAGAAGGCGCTCAAACCATAGCGGGTGTTGTAGAACGAGTAGGTGTACGGCATGCCGGGCATGAAGATGGGATTGCCCGACGAATGCATGCTCCACACGTAGAAAATGGGCGGCAGCGCCAAAAAAGCGACCGGCCAGAAGGCGCGCTTCGCCAGAGCCGCCACCGCGCCGCCGAGCGCCAGCACCGCGAGTCCAGGACCCGCACAGCGCAGTATGGCCGTGCGGACGTACAGCAGCGACGTGGCCCAATCGCCCTTGCCCGGATAGGGCCGGTTACCCTGAATGGCCAGCGCCGAGTAGGGGCCGCGGTAAAAATCCAGCGGGTCGCCAGTCAGCCACCAGTGGTGAAAGAGCCAGAAGAGGGGTCCCAGCCCCGCGATGGCGCAGAAGAGAAGGGTGACCGTCCAGCGATGCCGTTGGGCGCGGACCAGAAAGTAAGCCGCCGCGAACGGCAGCAGGAACCAGCCTTCGTAACGCGCCATCGTGCCCAGGCACGCGGCCACGCCCGCGCCGGCGGCAGCGCCCCAACCCTGCGTCTCGCCGTACCGGACGGTGAAATACAGGACCGCCATCAGGCAGGCGTACGACGACATCTCCGTCATCGGAATGGCCTGCAAGTACAGGATATTGGGATTCAGCGCGAAGACCGCGGCGGCGGCGAGCCCGGCGTGGTCCGAACGGAAGACGCGGCGCACGGTGGCGAAGAGGAACAGGCCGGCCGCCAGAAAACAAATGCCAGAGGGAATCGAGCCGGCCAGTCCGCTTCGCCACAGCTCGTCGTTCCCGACTAGCGGCAGCATCATGACATGCATCAGCGGCAGCCACACGGTGCCCAGTTGATCGTAGCCCGGCGTGGTGTTGTCCACGATGCGGCGCGCGGTGTTCAGGTGCGCTTCGGCGTCGCCGTAATAGAGAATCCAACCGCGCGAATGGAAGAAGAATATGGCCAGCGCGCTGCACAGGGCGAGCGCTACGAACAGGCCCGCCCACAGGCCGGCGCTTTTAAAACGAGGTGCAGGCTTGGAATTCCTGATAACGGGCCTCGATTTCATCGCGCGTCAAAGAGCGGAAGCGGTCCACGCCGAACTTCTCGCAACAGAAGCTGCCCATCACCGAACCGTAAATGACCGCGCGCCGCAATTCGTTGGCATCGATATCGCCATCGGACGGACTGCCGCCGCGTCCAGCCAGATAGCCGATGAAGCCGCCGGCGAAGCAATCGCCCGCGCCCGTGGGGTCGAAAACGTCTTCCAGCAGGTAGCCGGGCGCGATGAAATGGCCGGACTTGTGGAACAGGATGGCGCCGTATTCGCCGCGCTTGATCACCAGAATGCGCGGTCCCATTTCCATGATGCAGGCAGCGGCCTTGCGCAAATTGTGCTGACCGGAAAGCAGCCGGGCTTCGCTATCGTTAATGAGCAGGAAGTCCCATTCCTTCAGGGTTTCGAGCAGCGGCGCGCGAAAATCGTTGATCCAGTAATTCATCGTGTCGCCGCCGGTGAAGCGGACGCCGGGCATCTGCGCGCGGACGGCCTTCTGCAGGCCCGGCTGGATGTTGCCCAGCAGCAGGTAAGGCTCGGAGCGGTAGGCCTCCGGCAGTTTGGGATCGAAGTCGGCGAAGACGTTCAGATCGGTGCGCAGCGTCGTCCGATCGTTCATATCGGCCGAGTAAACGCCGGCCCAGAAGAACGTCTTCCCGCCGGCGACCCGCTCCATACCGGAGAGATCGATCTGGCGGGATGCCAGAAGATCCACGTCTTCCTGCGCGAAATCGTCGCCCACTACGGCAACGATGCGGACCGGGGTGAAATAGCTGGCGGCCAGCGAAATATAGGTCGCGGCGCCGCCCAGCATGCGGTCGATTTTTCCATGCGGCGTTTCCACGCCGTCATAAGCAACGGATCCCACTACGACAAGTGACATGTAAGGTTTGATTGTAGCGTGAACCGCCCTTCCTCTCCGTCTGGCCAAGGCAGGCGCTACCGCCGAGCGAAAGCGCCTGCCCCACCTTACGCCAGGTCGTAGCGATCGAGATTCATCACCTTACCCCACGCCGCCGCGAAGTCCCTCACGAACGCTTCTTTCGAATCGTTGCAAGCGTAAACTTCTGCCAGCGCCCGCAGTTGGGAGTTCGACCCGAAAATCAGATCGACCCGGGTGCCCGTCCACTTCACAGCACCCGTGGCACGGTCCCGGCCCTCAAATACACCTTCCGACGAAGGGGCGGCCTGCCACGTCGTATTCATGTCGAGCAGGTTCACGAAGAAATCGTTCGTCAGCGTCCCAGGCTGGCTCGTAAGGACACCGTGCTTGGACTGCCCCACATTCGCATTCAGGGCGCGCATCCCGCCCACCAGCACCGTCATCTCGGGCCCGGTCAATTTCAGCAACTGCGATTTGTCCACTAGCAACTCCTCCGCCGGACTCGGCTGTCCGTTGCGCGAGTAGTTCCGGAACCCGTCGGCCACCGGCTCCAGGACCGCGAATGAGTGTACATCCGTCTGCTCCTGCGTAGCGTCGGTGCGCCCCGGCGAGAAGGGAATCTTCACGTCGTGGCCGCCCCGTTTGGCCGCTTCCTCAACCGCGGCGCAGCCTCCCAGAACGATCAGGTCAGCCAGCGAGACTTTCTTGCCGGACTGCGAGTCGTTGAACTCCTTGCGGATTCCTTCCAGCTTCGCCAGCACCTTCGCCAACTCCGCCGGCTGGTTGACTTCCCAATCCTTCTGAGGCGCCAAACGGAGCCGGGCGCCGTTGGCCCCGCCGCGCTTGTCCGAACCGCGGAAGGTGGACGCCGACGCCCACGCGGTGGTCACCAACTGCGAGATCGTGAGTCCCGATGCCAGAATCTTCGCCTTCAGCGCGGCAACGTCGCTCTCCCCAATCAGCTCATGATCCACAGCCGGCAGCGGATCCTGCCACAACTGCGGCTCGGCGGGCACCAGCGGTCCCAGATACCGCGAAAGCGGACCCATGTCCCGGTGCGTCAGCTTGTACCAGGCCTTCGCGAAGGCGTCCGCGAACTCCTGCGGATTCTCCTGGAAGCGCTTGGCGATCGGTCCGTAAATGGGATCCACGCGCAGCGCGATGTCGGTGGTGAACATGATCGGAGCATGCCGCTTCGAAGCATCGTGAGCGTCCGGCACCGTGCCAGCCGCCGCGCCATTCTTGGGCGCCCACTGCTGTGCACCCGCGGGACTCTTCCCCAGCTCCCACTCGTAGCCGAACAGGTTGTCCAGGTAGTTGTTGTCCCACTTCACCGGGTTCGTTGTCCACGCGCCTTCCAACCCGCTGGTGATCGTCTGCGCGCCATTGCCGCCGCCGTAACTACTGATCCAGCCCAGGCCTTGCGCCTCGATACCCGCGCCTTCGGGCTCGGAACCGACATAGTCACCCGGATTGGCCGCGCCGTGGGCCTTGCCGAACGTGTGGCCGCCGGCGATCAGCGCAACCGTCTCCTCGTCATTCATCGCCATCCGGCCGAACGTCTCGCGGATATCGCGCGCCGCCCCAGCCGGATCCGGCTTTTGATTCGGACCCTCGGGATTCACATAAATCAGGCCCATCTGTACCGCGCCAAGGGGGTTGTCGAGCTGACGATCGCCCTTGTAACGCTCGTCTCCCAGCCACTTACCTTCCGGTCCCCAGAAGATGTCATCGCTCGGCTCCCACACGTCCGCGCGGCCGCCACCGAAGCCGAAGGTCTGGAAACCCATCGATTCGAGCGCCACGTTACCGGCAAGAATCATCAGGTCGGCCCAGGAAAGTTTACGGCCGTACTTCTGCTTGATGGGCCACAGCAGCCGGCGCGCCTTGTCCAAATTCGCATTGTCCGGCCAGCTATTCAGGGGCGCAAACCGCTGTGTGCCGGAGCCGGCTCCGCCGCGGCCATCGCCAATGCGATAAGTGCCGGCGCTGTGCCAGGCCATGCGGATGAAAAACGGCCCGTAATGACCGTAGTCCGCCGGCCACCAGGGCTGCGACGAGGTCATCAGCTCATGTAGGTCTTTGATCACCGCGTCCAGGTCGAGGCTCTTGAATTCTTTGGCGTAATCGAAGTCCTTCTCCATCGGATCGGACAAAGAGGAGTGCTGGTGCAGAATGCTCAGGTTGAGCTGATTCGGCCACCAACCCGCATTCGTCGGACCGCCGGCCACGGTGTGGCGGCGGGTCACGTGCGCTACGGGGCACTTACTTTCATCGGACAGCTTTTCAACCGGGCTCTCCGGGACCGATGCCCCGGCCGCAGTACTGAGTTTCTGTTCCATTTAGGTATATAGTCCTTTCAATTAGTCTGAGAGACAATCTCCGCACAAACCCTGTAACACCACTGCCCGGATCGAGCGGGGTTTCACTCCCGGCCGCCGGGTAACTTCCCTGGGTTCAAACCATTCGATGTCTTCGATTTTTCCGCACCGGTCGCACACGAAATGATGGTGACGTTCCAGGTGGGGTTCAAAGCGCGTGGCATCTCCGCCGAGTTTCACTTCCCGCACCAGACCGGATTCCACCAGGGCATGCAGGCTGTTGTAAACCGTGGCCCTCGAAACACGAGGGTCGTGCCGGTTCACAACGCCCAGAATCTCTTCGGCGGTGGGATGGCAGGGATGCTTCAGCAGGTATTGCAGCACGGCGAATCGCTGCGAGGTGCAACGCAAACCCCGGTCGCGGAACGCAGCGGAAATGATGGTGCGGGTAGGAAGCACTTCCAACCTTAGACTAGATCTAATTTAGGATCGAGTCAAGCTCATTGTTCGGGAAAAATATCCTTGGTGAGGTCTTCTTCCTTCTTCTGGCGAGAAGTCTGGTAGACGCCCAGACCGCAGGCGGCGGCCGACAACGCCCAGACCGCGAGGCTGGCTGCGTCGATCCCATGGCGGAAAGAAACGGCGCCCAAACAGAGAATCAGCCGGACGGCCCAACCGATGAGCATCGATTGTTTTTGCCATCCGCGACGCACCGCCACGATCGAGCGGCCCATCATAAAAGCGCAGCCGATCCCGATGAGACCGAGTATCCCGCGCATGAACTCCAGGGAAACGGGCATTAGTTTTAATCTATACTCGCTGAAGAGGAAATACCAACACCATGAATCGTGTTCTAACGTTTGCATTCTTGATTGCCGGCAGCCTGGGGATGGCTCGCGCGGCTTGTACGCCGGCGAATAAGGCCGGCACGGCAACGGCCACAATCGGCGGCAAGGCCGTCACCATCACCTATTGCGCACCCTCCATGAAGGGGCGCAAGATTTTCAACGGCGCTGGCGCGCTGCAGCCGGATAATACGGTTTGGCGCATGGGAGCGGACTCCGCCACCTCCCTGCACACCGATGCCGCCCTGACCTTCGGCAGCGTGAACGTACCGGCCGGCGACTACACGCTCTACATCGCTCTCGATACCGGAAAGTGGGACCTCGTGATCAGTAAACAGACCGGCCAGTGGGGCATCAATCGCGACGGTTCCACCTCGCTCGACACTGCAAAAGAAGTGGGCCGCGTCCATCTGACCATGTCCAAGCCCTCGGCGCCCGTCGAACTCTTCAAAATTTCGCTCGAGTCGACCGGCGGCGACAAGGGCAAACTCGATATGGCGTGGGAGAATGTGGCCGCATCCACCACATTTACGGCAAAATAAGATGCGAAGTCTGGTTGTAACATTTGCGCTTGCGTGCGCGGCCCTCATGGCCGCGCCGCGAGACCAGAAGGACGTGGAATTCGACCGTCCGGGCGGCAAGCCCCTACTGCTGGATCTACACGTGCCCGATGGCGCCGGACCTTTTCCGGCAGCCATCCTGATCCACGGCGGCGGCTTCGACGGAGGCAGCCGCAGCACGAATGTGCGGCCTCTGTTCGACGTGCTGGCCAACGCCGGCATCGCCTGGTTCAGCATCGATTACCGCATGGCTCCCGAATTCCGTTTCCCGGAGGCTCGGGCGGACGTGGCGACCGCGATCCGGTGGCTGAAGGCGCACGCTGCGGAATACCATGTCGACCCGTCGCGCATCGTTCTGATTGGCGAATCGGCCGGCGGATTTCTGGTGAATTGGGCCGGCACGCATGAAACGCCGGAAACCAAGGTCCGCGCCGTAGTCGACCTGTACGGACCCGTGGATTACGGCAAATTGGCCGAACGTCGCCGCGATCATCCGGAGCTGTTCAATATGACCAGCATCAATCGCCACGCCGCCAACGGAGGAGGCATCCACTTTTTCGGCGCGGAGCAATTGGACGCCGCCGGTCTGGCCAAACTGCACGACATCTCTCCCCTCTTCGGCGTTCATAAAGGCATGCCGCCATTCCTGGCCATCCACGGCAACAAAGACGATCAGGTGCTGTACGAGCAATCCATCAGCATGTGCGACGCGATGCACAAGGTGGGCGCGGTCTGCGACCTGATTACTATTGACGGCGGGGGTCACGGTATGAGTGGCTGGAAAGCACCGGAAATGCAGCATTGGAAACCGGAAATGATCGCCTGGCTAATCAAACTCTTCCAAAACTAAAGCACATAGTGAGGTAGGAATTCTTAGTTGAATTCCTACTCTCTCCTGTAAGTACAAGTGTGTCTGCCGGAATGGCAACCAATCGACAAACTCCGCGCAGGCGGCCTGATTCCGCGATCTGAGGAAAAGGCGCCAGTCGCCTTTTTGCGCCCGTATGATCTCAGCGTGCTGCGTAGGTAGCACTTTAGTACTCGCATTGGGTGATATAGAGACTTTCCGCGAAATGGTGCGCCCGCACGCATTTTCGACCGTAAGATGGTCCTTGATAACACCCAGGAGAATCGGCGGCAAGGCGGCAATTCGGTCCGACTGTCCGGTGCCTTACAGTCTGTAAGTCGATCTGTCAACAACTATACAGGGCACTAACATCCTCATTGACAAAAAACTAGGAAAACTGCATTCTCTTTCCGTACTTACCCCATTAGAACATGTGGGCAAGTTACACCTTTGCGTGACTTAACTTTTCGGAGGAGTAAATCACTGTGAGAGGAACTTTGCTCAAATCCATTGTGCTGGCGCTTGCTCCAGCATTTGCGACCATGGCTTCCGCCTCGCTGTTGAACGTAGGATATATTTCTTACGATGTAACAGCGCCTGGCAGCACAGCCTCGTTTGATATTGTCAATCAGACTGGACCAAACTCGACAGCCTTTCCGGACACGAGCTTCCCAATCTCAACTTCGGTACACCTGTCCAGCCTCATCCTGGTAGTCCATTTTTCCGATTCCACCACCCAG
>DASZMZ010000137.1:0-15749 GCA_035551455.1 Candidatus Sulfopaludibacter sp. | reverse complement strand
CTGTTCCAGGATCTGCCGCTTGCGCGCCAGGTAGCCGGGAATCGCCAGGCTCGGCTCCACCGCCGAGAATAGCTTGGTCTTTTCCTGGACCACCTGGGCGAAGCCTTTCTCCACCAGGCTGTCGAGTACCTCATAGATCTTCTGACGGGGTACGTGCGCGCGTGCCGCCAGCTCGAGCGCTTTGAACCTGGGATGCCCCAACAGCACCAGGTAAGATCGCGACTCATAAGCATTGAGGCCTAGTTGCTGCAGCCGCCGCCAGAACCGTTGAAAATCAACTTCGGCCAATTCTTCGCTCATATTCTTTTCACCTTAGCAAAGCCCGTATCCAAAGCGGAAACCGCGTTAAACTAGGGGCTCAAGCCTTCGGACGGGGAAGTCATAAGCCGGTTCACCTACTCAGTGTCCTAATTGACTTGGTACTATTAGAACTATACAATTAAGCCGAGCGGAAGTGTATGTCTGACAACAATACCGCAATTAATGGCCCCACGTCAGGGGCGGGAACCCCAGTGCGATCCAAGATCAGGATCGTAGTGGCTGACGACCACCCCATATTTCGGGATGGGTTGTGCAAACTGCTAGCGCTCGAAGAAGACTTCGAAGTGGTTGCCCAGGCGCAGGATGGCCGCCAGGTTTTGGACGTGCTGCAACAGCACGAACCCGATATCCTGTTGCTCGATTTGAAAATGCCCGGTCTGGACGGTTTGGCCACCCTGCAGCGGTTGCAGATTGCCAAGAATAAGACTCGCGTCATTGTCCTCACCGCCTCCGATGATAAGAACGAATTCGTCCAGGCGATGAAACTCGGCACGTCCGGTATCGTTCTCAAACAAACGGCCACTGAGTTATTGATCAAGAGCATCCGCAAGGTGCATGCCGGTGAAATCTGGCTGGATTCGCATACCACCGCCGCCGTGATCCGCCAGTTCGTGGCCAATGATGAGCAGCCCCAGGCCCCTCCGCAGGCAGCTCCCCGTGACCGCGAACGTTCGCCCTTAAGTCAGCGTGAACGCGAGATCGTGGCACTGGTGGCGCAGGGCTTCAAGAATAAGGAAATGGCCGAGAAGATGTTTATCAGTGAGCAGACGGTGAAAAACCACCTGCATAACATCTTCGATAAGTTGGGCGTTTCCGATCGCCTGGAACTGGCGCTCTACGCCATCCATAACAACCTGCACACGGGCCGCTAAAGGGGCCTAAGCCCCAATCGCGTCTTCTTTGCCTGTTCCGTATTCTTTCAGCTTGTTGTGCAGGGTCTTGAGGCTGATCCCCAGGATTTCGGCTGCCCGCGTTTTGTTATTGCGGGTGTGTTCCAGGGTGCGCAGAATCAGGCCCTTCTCCGCCTCTTCCACCGTCGTCCCGATCTGAATCCGCAAACCATCCTTGTCCTCGGCAACGGCGGCCAGAGGAGCGGCGGCCGACTGCGCTGCCGGAGCCGCGTTCACGGGCGTAAACGACGCCGATACCGCCGCCGATACCGCCGCCGGCCTGTCCTGCAGGAAGGCCGGCAGGTGTCTGATCTCGATGGTGCCCTCGGCAGCCAGAATTACCGCACGCTCCAGTACATTGCGTAATTCGCGCACGTTGCCGGGCCAGCCGTACCGGTCGAGCGCATGAAACACATCCGGCGACACATCGGAGACGCGGCACTCGTGTTTGCGATTCAGGTCCACCAGCAAGGCTTCGGCGATCGGTTTGATGTCCTCTTTGCGGTCGCGCAGCGGAGGAAGATGAATGTGGAAGACATTCAGGCGGTAGTACAGATCTTCTCGCAGGTGGCCGCCGCGCACGGCTTCTTCCGGCACTTTATTGGTGGCCGCCACGACCCGCACGTCTACTTCGAATTCCGTTTTTCCACCCAGACGCCGGACCTTGGAGTCTTCTAGAATGCGCAGTAGTTTGGCCTGCGTCTGCATCGGCATCTCGCCGATTTCGTCCAGCATCAGCGTACCGTGCTGCGCCACTTCGAAGCAGCCGGCGCGCCGCTCCGAAGCACCCGTGAACGAGCCCTTTTCGTGGCCGAACAATTCGCTTTCGATCAGGCTTTCAGGCAGCGCCGCGCAATTGATCGCCACAAAGGGGCCCTGCCGCCGCGGACTGAGTGCGTGCAGCGTACGCGCCACCACTTCTTTTCCCGTGCCGCTCTCCCCCGTTACCAGCACGCCGGCTTTGCTCGGTCCGGCCTGCTGCAGCAGGGTAAATATTTCCAGCATGCGCGGCGACGAACCGACTAGTTCGCCCATGGAGCCTTTGTAGCTGAGCTGCCGTTCCAGGTTGCGCTTCTCGGCGGTCAGCCCGGCATGGCTGCCGGCGCGGCGAATCAACACTTCCAGACTGGCCGGAGCGATGGGCTTCTCCAGAAACCAGAAGGCGCCTAACTCGCGGACCGTCTTCACCGCGGTCTCCACGCTGCCGTACGCCGTCAATACAATGGCAGGCGGCATGTCGCCCGAATCGCGCAGGCGTTGCAGGAAACCGAAGCCGTCCAAACCGGGCATGTTCAAGTCGGTGAGGATTACATCAGCCGGAAACTCGGACAGTTTGGCCAGGGCCTCGTTGCCGTCGGCTGCGGTTTCGGGAGTCATGCCCCAAGCCGAAACCATTCCCGCCAGACCGCTACGCTGGCTGGCTTCATCGTCTACGATCAGGACCTTCAGGGATTGAATCAAAAGTGGGCGTTCCTTCCGCAGGCTTCTAGTCTTATTCTACGCTGGCGGCTGGAAATTCGGTTCATCGCTTGCAGGGAGAAGTGTGCGGGGTCTGCCGGGTTGCCGTGCGAATTGGTTCGAAAATGCTAGTATTAGAACTAATTGTGCGTGAGGGACGTCGAATAGACATGGGCTCCGCGTTTTGTGCGGAATCTTACGAGGGAGGTTTGTGCTAGCCCTAGTTCGCCAGGCGCGGTCGCGTCTACTGCGAAATGAGCTCCTGTGCCAGGGAGCCAACGCGTGCAGCGCCGCGTTACTCGCTTTCATTCTTCTTCTCCTTTTGGGTGCCCAGATCCTGAGCTGGCAATGGTTCCTGCTGGTGCCGGTGGCGGCCCTCGCGGCGGGAATCTATCGCACGCGTAAAAGGCTGCCCTCGCTCTACCGCGTCGCGCAGTTGGTGGACCATCGCCTCTCCCTTTCCGACACGCTTTCCACGGCGTTCTTCTTCAATACCCAGGCCTCGGGCAACGATCGCGCGCAGGACGTCCGGAACAGCCAGGCGGAGCGCGCCGAAGAACTGGCTCGTACGGTGGACGTGCGGCAAGCCGTCCCGTATACGATGCCGCGTGGACTCTACCTCATGGCGGCGCTCGTGCTCGTCGCGTCCAGCTTGTTCGCTTTGCGGTATGGTCTGAGCCGTCGTTTGGACCTGAAGGCTCCCCTGGCCAGCATGCTGATGCAGCAATTCGGCTGGACTCCGAAAGCCGAGACGGCGCACAATCCCAAGCGTACGCCCCCCGTGCCTCAGGGACAGAACGATGACGGCGCCGCGGCTGAACAGGATCAGCAGGGTCAGCAGCAACAGGATGCGCAGCAGAATCAGGATTCCGCCGCCAACGGCGAGCAGTCCGCCGACAAGAGCGGCTCCGCCGAAAAAGACGGCAAGCAGGGCGACAAGAACGGCGACAAGAACGGCGATCAAAAAGGCGGCGACGAGCAGGACGCACAGGCCGAGAAGGCCTCCGACTCTCCCAACGCCGATAACGATTCCAACAAGAACAGTCAGCAGGGCAGCAAGAGCGATCAGGCGCAGAACAATCCCAAGAGCGACTCCGGCAGTTCGAACGACAGTCCCAGCCTGTGGAGCAAAGTGAAGGATGCCGCGCAGAATCTGATGTCGCGCATGAAGCCCCAGCAGAACAATCAGAATCAGCAGCAGAATCAGAACGATCAGGCCAGCAAGCAGCAGGGCCAGGGTCAGCAGAACGCCAAACAGCAGCAGAACGCCAAGAACGGACAGCAGAACGGCGAGCAGCCCGGCGATTCGCAGGATGGTCAGAACGGCGAAGAAGCCAAGAACCAGCAGGACCCGCAGGGTAAGGGCACCGGCAAGAGCGATTCCAAGCAGGCCAGTAAACAGCCCGGCAGCGGCATCGGCAGCCAGGATGGCGACAAGAGCATCAAGCAGGCCGAGCAGTTGGCCGCCATGGGTAAGATTAGCGAGATTCTCGGCAAACGCTCCGCCAACATCACCGGCGAAGCCACGGTGGAAGTGCAGAACACCAGCCAGACGCTGCGTACGCAGTATGTACAGCGCGGCGCGGAACACACGCAAGGCGGCGCGGAAATTTCCCGCGACGAAATTCCCGTGGCGTTACAGGACTACGTGGAACATTATCTGGAACAGGTCCGCAAGCAGGCGCCTGCCGCCGCTCCGGCCCCGCCGAAAAAGTAGCTCCTACTCCCAGGCGCGTTTCGGGACGCCGGTATCGCGATTCTGTACCCGGTCGTACAGATAGAAAGTGGACACTGTCCCCAGCGATTCGTTGTAGTAGCTCTCCTGCCCGAGCGCTTCCTTCACGTCTTCTTCGAAGTTGTGGAGAGCCTTCAATTCTTCCGCCAGGGCCGGCTTCTGCTTACCCGAAGGCGTGCGGAAAAACTTCTGATATCCGCCGTCCACAAGCGAAGCGATTTCGTCTCCCAGCACAATGCCGGCGCGGCCTTCGACGCGCACCGCGCCTGCGACTTCCTTCAGGTCCACGGCACACGCTCCGCGCGTCACACGCGTGATGCCGCCGGCGCGCGGCGTAACCGTGAAACCGGCCTGACGGAGCGAATCCAGGCGCTGCGAAAAAGAAGGATTCGAGGGCTTTTCTCTGCGAAAGAACATAAGTTCCATTTTACATCTCCTCAGGCGAAGTGCAGGTTATACTGCGTTACGCCAGTCGCAATTACGGAGGGGATAAATGCGTTCTTTGCAATTGTTTCGCGCAGGTCTGATTTGTTTGGGCACGCTCGGCGCCCTGAGTGCGGCAACGCCTCCGGGGAACGCCTACCTGCAGCACAACCTGGTTGCCGACCAGCCGGGAATCGCGGATTTCACAGATCCAAATCTCGTGAATCCGTGGGGAATTTACACTTCTGCGACCAGCCCGTTCTGGGTGAGCGAGGCCGGTACCGGACTCTCCACGGTCTACAACACGGCCACCAGCACCAACGGAATCTTCTCGGTCACCACCACTAAAGCCATCATTCCGCCCTCGGCCAAAGGCGCCTCGCCCGCGACGGTCACCGGCGGCATCGCCAACGCAACGGGCGGCTTCCAGATCCAGGGCAAAGGCGTCAACTTCATCTTCGTGACTGCCGACGGCACGGTGTCCGGATGGGGCTCCACCATCGACGCCACGCACGCCCAGTTGATGGTCGATAACTCTTCGAGCGGCGCGGTCTACTACGGATTGGCCGTCAGCGCCACCACCACCAACTCGGCGCCGCAGCTCTATGCCGCCAACTTCAAGACGGGCGGCATCGACGTGTTCGATACCGCGTACAAGCCCGTGACGCTGCCCGGAACTCCCTTCGTGGATCCGCAAGTACCCGCCGGATACGCGCCGTTCAACATCTGGAATCTGGGCGGCAAGCTCTATGTGATGTGGGCCAAGCAGAACACGGGAAAGAATTTCGCGGTCCCCGGCGTGGGCAACGGCGCGGTCTCGATTTTCGATCTGAGCGGCAATCTGCTCCAGCACGTCGCCACCGGCGGAACGTTGAATGCTCCCTGGGGCGTGGCAATTGCTCCGGCCACCTTCGGCGCATTTGCCGGCGACCTGCTCATCGGCAATTTCGGCGACGGCACAATCGACGCGTTTGATCCGAAGACCGGCGCTTTCCTGGGCGCGCTGGCCGACCAGAACGGCAACACCATCGCCATCTCCGGCCTGTGGGCCCTTATTGCAGGGAACGGCGGCAGCGGCGGCGACCCCAATGCCATTTACTTCTCCGCCGGCACCGGCAACCAGCAGCACGGACTTCTGGGCAGCCTGCAGGCGGCCCCCGTCGTCACTGCCAGTGGAGTCGCGAATGCGGCCGGCGGCGTTTCGGGCATCGCCTCCAACACCTACGTGACCATCACCGGCGCCAGTCTCGCACCCGTCACTCGCGTCTGGGCAGCCAGCGATTTCACCGGCGGCACCAAACTGCCCACCTCGCTCGCCGGGGTCACCGTGACAGTGAACGGCAAGCCGGCCTACGTGAACTACATCAGCACCAAACAGATCAACGTGCTGACGCCGGTGGACACCACCACCGGTCCGGTGCAGGTCGTCGTCAACAATAACGGACTGGCCAGCGCCAGCATCACCGCCACCATGCAAACGTTCTCGCCGGCCTTCTTCCTGTTCAAGGACGGCAAGAGCGTTGCGGCAGTTCACGATGGCGGCACGCTGGTGGGCGCGGCGACGCTGTATGCGGGCGAAAGTCTGCCGGCGCAGCCCGGCGAAGTGATCGCGCTCTACGGTACGGGCTTTGGCGCCACGACTCCGGCCATCTCGGATGGCTCGGTGGTCACCGCGCCGCAGACGGCCGCCACCATTCCCACGGTGACAATTGGCGGAGTCACCTCGCAAGTAGTGTACGCCGGTCAAATCGCCAGCGGCCTCTATCAAATCAACGTGACTGTTCCCGCATCGACTGCGGACGGCGATCAGCCTGTCGTGGCTTCCGTAGGCGGATTCAGCTCGTCGTCCACCGCGATCGTGACAGTGAAGCACAACTGAGAGGCTGACGACTTCTCACCCGCGCTGCCAGACGATTTCGCCGTTCACAACGGTCGCTACCGGACCTCCGCGGAAGGTGCGGCCGTCGAAGGGCGAATTGCGGCTGCGCGAATGGGAATGATTCAGGTCGTAGGTCCAGGCGACGTCCGTACTGAACACGGTGACGTCGCCGGGAGCACCGGGGGCCAGGGTTCCGCGTCCCAATCGCATCACCGCTTCGGGACCCGTAGTGAACAGCTCCACCATGCGACTGAGTGAAATTTTTCCGGTCGCCACCAGCTCTTCCAGGGTCAGCGACAGGGCGGTCTCCAGTCCGATGATGCCGAACGGGCAGCGCTCGAATTCCTGCATCTTCTCGCTGCCGGCATGCGGGGCATGGTCGGTGGCGATCACGCCAATGGTGCCGGCGACAATCCCGTCCATCACGGCGTCGCGGTGCGCGCAGGAGCGCAGAGGCGGCTTCATTTTGTAGTTGCTGTCGTAGGGCAGCATCGCTTCGTCGCTGAGCGCGAAGTGATGCGGAGTGGCTTCGCAGGTCACCGGCAGACCCAGACGGCGCGCCTGTTCCACCATGGCCACGGCGTTGCGCGTGGAAATGTGGGCCACGTGATAACGCGCTCCGGTGAGTTGCGCCAGTATCAGGTCGCGCGCCACCATCACGTCTTCACTGGCCGCGGGAATGCCGCGCAGACCCCAGCGGACGCTCTTGATTCCCTCGTGCATGTCGCCGCCGGCGCTGAGATTCAAATCTTCGCAGTGGTCAATCACCGGCAGGTCGTAGGAGCGGGCGAATTCCATGGCGCGCCGCATCACGCGCGAATTCATCACAGGCTGACCGTCGTCGGAAATGGCCACCGCGCCGGCCGCCTTCATGGCGCCAAGGGCCGCCAATTCCTCGCCCGCGCTGCCCTTGGTGATGGCGCCGATGGGGAACACGTTGACGATCGCCTGATTGCGCGCCCGTTCCACAATGTAGCTGGTGACGGTGGGACTGTCGTTGATGGGCTTGGTGTTGGGCATGCAGCAGATGGACGTGAAGCCGCCCGCCGCCGCCGCGCGCGATCCGCTTTCGATATTCTCCGCGTGCTCGAAGCCCGGCTCGCGCAGATGCACGTGCATATCAATGAAGCCCGGCGCCACAATCATTCCGGTGGCGTCGAAGACCTGGGCCTTGGGGGACGAGAGATTCGGGGCCACCCCGGCAATTCTTCCATCGACAATCAGCACGTCGGCTGTGCGATCGATCTGCGATGCCGGGTCAATCACCCTGCCGTTCTTGATCACGATCGACATGGCTTATCCAATCACCTGTTCGAGCACCGCCATGCGCACCGCGATGCCGTTCTCCACTTGATTCAAGATCACCGAGCGCTGAAAATCCGCGACCTCGCTGGACAGTTCGCGCCCGCGATTGATGGGCCCCGGATGCATGACGATGGCGTCCGGCTTGGCCAGCTCCAAATGCTCCAGCCGCAATCCGTAGAAGCGGAAATACTCGCTGGCCGGGAACGACGCCTCGTGCTGCCGCTCGAGTTGGACGCGCAGCATCATGATGACGTCGGCGTCCTTGATGGCCTCGCGAATGTCGTTGGTCAGACTCACTTCGGGCGCCAGGTATTGCAACTCCACCGGCAGCAGCGAAGGCGGCCCGCAGAGCACGATTTGCGCGCCGTACTTGGAGAGCAGGTGGACGTTGGAGCGCGCCACGCGGCTGTGGGCGATATCGCCGATGATGGCCACTCGCAAGCCTGTGAGCGAGGGCCGCCGGTCCAGAATGGTGCGGGCATCCAGCAGCGCCTGCGTGGGATGCTCGTGCGTTCCATCGCCGGCATTGATGATGGGGGTGGGCAGGTGGCGCGCCAGAAAATGCGGCGCTCCCGATGCCGAATGGCGCATCACGATGGCGTCGGGCCGCATGGCCGCGAGGGTATTCAGCGTGTCCACCAGCGATTCGCCCTTACTGACGCTCGATCCCGATGCCGTAATGGATACGGCGTCCGCGCCCAGCCGTTTGGCGGCGATTTCAAAACTGGTGCGGGTGCGGGTGGAGGCTTCGTAGAAAAGATTGACGATCATCTTTCCTCGCAGCGTGTCCAGTTTCTTCAACGATTGACTCTGCAGCGGTTGAAAATCCTTGGCCCGCGTCAGGATGGCGTCGATCGCCGCGCGATCGAGCTCTTCAATTCCGAGCAGTCCCGATTTCATCGTGCTCCCTAGTGGTGTTTATGCTTCGGTGGCTTCGGCCTTCTCGACCAGCAGCACCTTTTCCATGCTATCGATTTCCTGGAACTTCACTTCTATGATTTCGATATCCGTGGTTTGCACGTTGCGGCCCACAAAGCGCGCCTCAATCGGCAGTTCGCGATGGCCGCGATCGATCAGCACCAGCAGTTGCACGCGCGAAGGACGGCCGTGGTCGAACAGAGCATCCAGCGCGGCGCGGATGGTGCGGCCGGTGTACAGCACGTCATCCATCAGGATGATATCTTTGCCCTGCACGGAAAACGGAATCTCGGTGGCGCTGACCACCGGCTTCACGCCCACAGTAGTCAGATCATCGCGATACAGGTTGATATCCAGAATACCGACCGGCACTTTCCGGTTTTCGAGGGCTTCGATTTTGGCGGCCAGGCGCTGTGCCAGCGGAACGCCCCGGCGACGGATGCCGATGAAAGCAAGCTGATCCAGATCCTTGGTCTTTTCGAGGATTTCATGCGCCAACCGGACGAGAGTCCGATCGATTTCGGATGCACTCATGAGTTGGGCTTTTTCGCGCGTCAGGGACATAGGCCTCCGATCAGTCAGGGTAACATGTCTGGAGTGGAAACTTCGTGTCCGGCCCGCCGCAGCGCGTCCATGGCGCGTTCCACGAGTGGCTGTTTCACCAGTACGTAATCGGTGTCGAACGTGGAGATGGCGAAGATGCTGACACCGGCTTCGGCCAGCGGGGCGGCGAGCGAGAGCAGGACTCCCGTAAGCGCGAAATCCAGGGGTCCGATGACCTTCAGGGCCAACCAATCGCCTTCGCGGCGAATGGCATTGGGCACTTGAGTGGAGTGGCAGACAATCGAAAGCTCGTCGGCGGTTCGGGAGATGGAGAGGAAGTCGCCCGCCGCCCACGCCGGAATGGCGTCATCCGGCCCCAAACGGCAGACGGCCAGCTTTTGCGGGAGCAATTGGATGCGCGCCATCACCGGCAGTATAGCCGACCGCGCGGCGTAACTTTACCGCTTTCAATGGGTTTAATTCATTCGGATGTGGCGCCTCGGCCTGGTCTTTAGCTTCGGGATCTCCGCGCTGTTCGCACAGAACTGTGTTCCGTCGCCCGTCCTCCCGGCGGCCAGTGTGACGGGCACGGTGGGCGTGTCCAGTTGCGCGCTTTTGGATGGGACGCCGTACGCTTCCTACGCGCTCAATCTGCCGGTGCGCGGCCAGCAGAAAATTACTCTCGATCCGAACCCCGCCGGTCTCAATTTGATTTTGCGCGATAGCTCCGGCGCGCAAGTGGCTGCGGGGAGTTCCATCCAGCAACGGCTCGAAGCGGGGACCTACACCGTCGTCGTCAACCTGCCCACTCTGCCGGCTGCCGGGATTCCGTTGGTAGACGCTCCCTACACGCTGCAGACCGCTTTTGCCGCCGAAATGGGGCTTCTGTGCTCCGGATTCCCGCTGCTCGGATTGAACCAGACGGCGGCCGGCGTATTGGGATCTTCCGGTTGCACGCTGCCCGATGGCACGCGGTATGAAGCCTACGCGCTGAATACCTTTGGTTCCGGCAATCTGACGGTCACGCTTGCCGGTCAAGCGTTTCAGACGCTCCTGCTGGTCCGCGGCGATGATGGGAGTCTGCTTGGTTCCGGTGCCGCGTCGGTCACTGTCCCGGTGGCGGCCAATAGCGCCTATCAGATTGTGGTGGCGACCGCCGACACTACCGGCGCGTTCCAGGTGACCACGAGTTTCACGCCTGCTGACACGGAGACATGCCTGCCGCAAACAGCGCCGGCGGTCGCGGCCATCGATAAGAACTCCATTACATCGACGAGTTGCTCAGTAATTATCGATGACATGGGAGACCAGGCATTTTACAACTATTACAGTGTCACATTGCCTGCGGCGGGAATATTGGATGTGAGCGCCACCAGCAATGATTTCGCTCCTACCGTCTACCTCCTGGACGCGAATGGCAACACGCTGTCGCTGGATTCCGGCGGCGGTCAGCCCGGCGGCAACTGGCCGGGGTCCGAGGTGCGGCTCCCCTTGCCCGCGGCCACTTACATCGTTCAGGTATTCAGTAACTACGCCTCAGGCGGCAGTTACCAGTTCACTTATAACTTCACTCCCGGGCTGCCTCAGCCGTGCGTCAGCGCCGCGTTGGATCCGGCCGGCGCCGCGTCCGGAATTCTCTCGGCGGCGAGTTGCCGGTCGCAGTGGGGTCTATCGGATCTGTATAGCCTGATTCTGCCCGCTGCCGGCGCCTTGACTTTGGATCTGAACACCAGCAGCTTTCAGGGACAGGTGGCGCTGCGCGACGGCAAAGACAATCTCATCGTGTTGAACCAGGATCTCCAAAGCCTGGGCACGTCGCACATTTCGGCGACATTGCCGGCCGGCACGTATTCGGTGGCGGCGGCAGCCGTTGCCGGTTCTGGAAACTACCAGTTGATTGCCGGATTCACGCCTGCCGCCCTCGCGCCGTGCACTTACGCGCAGCCGCTCAGTCTGAATGGCGGCTATATTCAGAATCTCAGTCCGGCCAGTTGCACGGGCGCCAACGGGCAGCCGATGGACGTGTACCAGTTCACGCTACCGGTGGATTCCACCGTGGCGGCGGTGATGACGTCCAGTCAGTTCGACAGCTATCTGCAACTCACCGATGGCTCCGGCAACGTGCTGCGGCGCGACGACAATAGTTACGGTTATAGCGATCCGCTGATCGTGCAGTTCCTTCCGGCGGGCAATTACCAGTTGGTGGCGCGCGCCGCTTCGGGCACGCTGGGCGGACTGTACCAGGTCAATTTGCTGGCCTCGGCAGGGCCGCGTCCGCCGTTCTGCGCCAGCAAGGGAACGCTGGCGCCCGGCGACAGCATCACGGCAACTTTGACGTACAGCGCCTGCCAGTTCAGCGACGCGACCTTCGCCGATGTCTACCAGATCATTCTGCTGGCTGACGCCACCATCGATCTGCGATTGACCTCCGGCGATTTCGACGCCTACCTGGTGCTAAAGGACGCGAAAGCCAACCTCATCGCGCAGGACGATGACGGCGGGGGCGGCACCAATTCCCGCATCCAGCAGAAGTTGTCCGCCGGCACCTACTACGTTTACGCCAAACCCTTCGCCAATTACTATGCGTTGGGCAGCTACACACTATCCTTGACGGCGCAGTAGGGGAGCAGGGCTCGGCCTTTAATGGTCGTATTTCTTTTCGCCGGCTTCCACGCGCACCGCCATACGATTCTCAGGCGGGGGCAGCGGACAGGTGGCGTAGGGTGTGAAGCAGCAGGGCGGATTGTAGGCCTTATTGAAATCCAGCACGACCTTGCCGTCTTTCGGCATGTCGGAGTACAGGAAACGGCCCGCGCCGTAAGTCTCCTTGCCGGCGGTCTGGTCCTTGAAGATGTAGAAGAGTTGCTGCGCGCCGGGCTCTTCGATGATGGGATACAGCCGGAACTCGTGGCCATTCAGTTGGAAGACCGCGTATCCCGGGCACTCCGAGTCCTCGGTCTGCCCCAGCACGTTCAAAATCGGAATCTTCTTCGGCTCCGCCACGAAGCGCGCTGTCACGCGGTAAGCCTCATTGGCCGGAAAATACTGGATGCCGTGAAAGTTCCGCCGATATTCGCTGCCCGGGTCCTTCAGGCGGATGCCATATTTGACGCCGCGCTTGATCACGAAGAGACTCAGACGGCCCACCTGCAGAACGTCCTTCGAATCGTCGGCCTTCAGTTCCCGCTTCGGCGACCCGGTGCTGACCTTGCCCTCGTGCAATTCGAAAGTTCCCGCATGAGCGGCTCCATCCGGCAGGACGATTTCGTTGTTCGACGCCGTGCCGAAAGAATTAGCGCCATCATGCAACCAGAATAGTCCGGCCACGGAGAGCCAGCCGCCTTCGGCCTTTAATACTGCCTCGCGGTTCCGGCGCCATTCGGCGATTTCCGATTGATAGGTGGATGCTGCGGAAAGGGACATGGCGATCAGGAGTGCGGCAACTCGCATCAGGGCTCTCCGGCGGAAGAGATCAACTGCTCCAACATTCCGGCGAATTCGCCGCTTTTGCGGTCGACCCGTTCTTTTAATGCGGAAAGATCACGCTCCAGGCTGCGGAGCTTGTCGGCCAGATGCATGCAGGCCAACACGGCGATGTGAGTGGAATCGGCGTTGGGCGCACGCGAGGCGATGTTGAGCATCAACTCATCCACGCTGGCCGCTACCTGCTCCAGTTCCTTGGGATCGCCGGACGTCCGTAGAGTGTACGGCCGGCTCAGGATGGTGACGCGCACCGCTTGCTTTTCAGGGTTGATTTCCACCCCGGCCCTCCCCGTAACGCTTTATGTGCCGCTGAGTTGATCGATCTGGCCCAGCAGTTTTTCGATGCGGCTGCGCACCTGCTTGCGCTCCGTCTGCAAGGTCTTTACCTCGTCGGAAAGACGGGCCGCCTCTGCGCGTGCTTCGGCGGCTTCTTCCACCGCGGCGTCCTTCTCGCGCCGCAGTTGCGACACGAGTTGGACGGCACGCTGGATTCGATCTTCCAGACTATTGAGGGAATCGCTTTCGTTTTCCGCCGGGCTCATGCCTTCTCCAAGGCGGCTCGAGCGGTGCTGACCAGCGTATTGAATCCGGCTTCATCATGCAGCGCCACATCCGCCAGAACCTTGCGGTTCAAATCCAACCCGGCCGATTTCAGGCCGTGCAGAAACTGGCTGTAGGACATGCCAGCAGCGCGGCACGAAGCATTGATGCGAACAATCCACAACGAGCGGTATTCGCGCTTCTTGTTTTTTCGCCCGACGTAGGCGAACTTCAGACCGCGCTCGACGGCAAGCTGCGCCGCGCGGTTCAGTTTACTCTTGGTTAGAAAATAACCAGACGCCAGTTTTAGCGTCTTTTTCCGGGCAGCCCGGCGGTGTGTACCTCGTTTGACTCTAGGCACGTTTTCTCCTTATTTGTGCTTCTATTCTTGGCGGAACGGGCACGTGCAACGAGCACCGTCCGCGCAATCTGCCCACGCCTACTTTAGTAGGGGAGCATGCGCTTCAAAACGGGCTGATCGGCCTTATCGGCCACCACGCTTTGATGCAACTTCTTCTTGCGTTTGTGCGGCTTGGAGGTCAGGATATGGCGGCCAAACGCATGACTGCGAACGACTTTACCAGTACCCGTCTTCTTGAACCGCTTAGACGCACCTTTGTGTGTCTTGAGCTTAGGCATAAATTTCCCTGGATCTTACAGGTAGACCACAGAAGTATAGCACGGCTCAGGACTGGATGCCCGAACTCCACTGGTCCATGTACACGATGTCGCCTCCCAGATTGCCTTCCGACTTCTGCATGCGGTAGGTGAGGGTGATATTGCGGAACACGATGACGATCTCATCATGCGGCACGATCTCGCCCGCAAGAATGTAGCCGGTATTGATCTTGTGGATCATGGCTTCCTTCAGCAGCCAGACCATGTACTCCTGCTGGTCCTGACCGGCTTTCCGGCACGTGACCGTCACTTCCAGGACTTCTCCGCCCGAAATCGCATTGAGCAGAAGCGGCGTTGCGGTCTGGCTGGTCATCAGGAACTTGAATTGGCCGAACTGCCGTTTTCCCGATGCCAGTCCGGAACCGCTCATGTCAAAGGGCTGTGTGATATCCCAGGTGTAGGAAAGAGCCTGGATCTCATTCGGGTGCGTTTTGTCGACGCTTTCCCCCCTAATGACACCCTGCTTCTTTCCTTTAATTTTGACGAAAATATCGACACTGCCCGAAGACGCCATTCGCCGATTCTCCTTCGCTAACAATTCCACTGACAGATCAGTCTACACGCACCGCATCCAAATGAACAGCCAAGCGGTACTACCCCGTTCCAAGCGCCGCCTACCGCCTCATATATGCGTCGTCGCCGCGCTGCCAGTCCTCGCGGGCGGGCGAGAAGACGTCCACCGCTATGGAGTCTTCCAACGCTTCCACGCCGTGCGGAACATGGGCTGGAATGGTGAGCACTTCGCCGGCGCGGACAATCTTCTCCCCGCCGTCAATGAAGAACTTGAGAGCGCCGCGCTCCACCATCGTCACCTGCTCATTTACGTGGCTGTGTTCGGACACCACGGCGTGCTGCTGCAGATGGATGCGGGCGATGGTCATATTCTGCATGTGGATGACCTTGCGGCTGACCCTGGCATTCATCTGCTCTTCGTTCACCAGATTCCAATCGTAAAGGGGCATGGCCGGTATTCTAACAAGGTTGTTATCATGAAAGCCTATGAAGGGCATCGTGCTCGCGGGCGGGACAGGCAGTCGATTATTTCCCCTCACGAAGATCACCAATAAACATCTGCTGCCGATCTACGACCGGCCGATGATTTATTACCCCATCCAGACCCTGGTGGATGCGGGCATCCGGGACATCATGATCGTGACGGGCGGCAGGAATTCCGGCGATTTTCTGCGCCTGCTGGCCAACGGCAAGGAGTTCGGCCTCAAGCACATTAACTATACCTATCAGGAGGGCGAGGGCGGAATCGCCGATGCCCTGGCGCTGGCCGAACACTTCGCCGACGGACAGCAGATCTGCGTCGTGCTGGGCGACAACATTATCGAGGGCAGCATCCGCGCGGCGGCCGATCAGTTCCGCGCGCAACCGGCGGGCGCGCACATTCTCCTGAAGGAAGTCTCCGACGCCGAGCGCTTCGGCGTGGCGGAAGTCTCCGGCCAGCGGATTCTCGGGATCGAAGAGAAGCCTCGCGCGCCCAAATCGAATTATGCGGTGACCGGCATCTATATGTACGATGCGTCGGTCTTCCAGAAGATCAAGACGCTGGTGCCGTCGGGACGCGGAG
>DASZMZ010000136.1:0-7336 GCA_035551455.1 Candidatus Sulfopaludibacter sp. | reverse complement strand
TACAACGAGGGACAGAAGGCGTTCGCTACGTCGAGGGAATTGCTACTTTGCTAGAAGGTCTCACTTGGACCAGCCAAAACACGTACGCTCCGACGGAACCGGCGACAATGGCGGCTGCAATTCGTGGAACCTGAAAGGGCCTGCTGAGATTCTCCAAGAACATCATCGGGTGGTCGGATGGCTTTCCCATACCCAATCCGACGAGAAGTAGGTAAATCATCAAGGCGAGGGCGCCGCCAGTAAGCGCGAATAATTTGGGCGACTGAACCCGATAATTTCGAAAGAGGATCCAGATCGGCACACCGCCGACCAGCGTCACCGGAACTCCTATCAGAAGGTTCAAGGCGACGCCAAATGCGAATTCGGTGGAAGACAACCGCACGCCAGCAGCGACTCCTTCGACGAAGAATTCGAGCGCAAATAAGATTGCCGCGGAGCTCACAGCCGCCGTGAAAGCTGCGAACAGTTTCATGGGTTGCTCTCATGTTACGCTTTTGCGGACCCGGCCAGGAGAGTCAACTCTTGCAAACGCTCAAGACTGGACGGGATTTATCCACTTTCACCAAATCCCATTTCACAGCCCCTAGTGAAGAACACTCGATCCGGCGGAGCACCTCACCGATGTGCTCAGAGCTAAGATACCGTAATGCGAAAGCTGGCTTTCTTGGCTATTCTTGCAGTGCCACTCCTCCGTAGCCAATACCGCGAGCTACTCCGGCCCGAGGCAATCAGGCTTGAAGCCGTGGTGGTCGGTCGAGATGGGAAGCCAATTCCAGGTGTGCGTGTGGACCATCACGGGAATCTACGGCAGACCGTCTTGACGGATGCCGACGGAAGATTTGAACTTCAGACCAAGGCCCCGGCGATTGTGCTGCGGAAGGACGGCTATCACAGTCTTTATGCGCACGTCTGGGGCGGTGCAGGCCAGAATTGTCCTCGATCCAGCGGAGTCAGTGGGAGCGCCAAAGGCCTGTCCAGCGCCCTCACAATGCGAGTCTATTGAGGGGTGGGGAACTGAGTTCTGCTTCCCCAGAATCGCAGGTGTGCAACCTTCAGCCCAAGGCCACGACATCGACTATGGGGTTCGCAACTACATGATCAGTGCCGCGAACGAGCATACAGGAATCACGCACGGCAGCGGCCCGATGTGGAGCTTCGGAAGGCCGGTCGATACCGACGTTTGGAAATCCGTTGACTACAGCGAGGCCATTTACGTAACGGACAAGCTGGTGATCTTAGATGCACACGGTCGAACATCGGATGGCAAACGCTGGCGGTATCTCGGAAAATTCGGCGAATCGGCCTCATACAGTGGTGTTACCGCGGATGCGGCTAGACTGCTCGACCGCGTTCTCGACGGCATGTGTGTTCGCCGGTGAAGGCCAGAGAGGAGACCCTGCCTAGCGGTTGGTAAGTGGGTTACCGGACAAGTACCCTGAGCAGCCGCGGGTACGGAAACAAAGCCGCCGTATTCGGGTCAGACTAATCGCACGATCTGCGGCTGCAATTTTGCGGTTCCAATTCTCAATCGCCACAAAACACTAAAGCCCCGCGACGGATCGGCCGATATACAGACTGTGAAGCATCGATGGTCCACTCTCGTCGGAGCCCTGACGGCCGCCGTACTGGCGCAGGGTCTCGTTTACGCTGCGATCCACTTCGACAAGGTCTTGCCGGCGTGGAGTTATTACGGCATCTTTCAGCAGGTGGCGGTGGCAGTCGAGTCGATCTGGAGCCGGGTGCATGGCTGGCCGCCCCTCAGCCATGTTCAGGACTTCGGTTGGTTCTACGCCGCGGTCATTCACCTCTCCTGCCCTTTGATCGGCTTTCTCTTCTTTGGGCTGCTTTCCCGCTCACGCGTTAGCTGGAAGCCGTTCCTGATCGTAGCTCTCTGTGCGCCTGTCGAGACACTGGCACATCGCTTTTTCGATTCCGGCGGGCCATGGATGGAGGCATCCTTCGCGCTGACGGTCTTCGCCCTCATGGTTGCCAGCCTGGGAGGATTTCCGGCGATCCGGCGCTACAGCGAATTCAGGAACGAGATCAGGTCCGCTCTCTCCTGGGCGGTGAACCCGATGTGGAAGCGGGTGTCGTAGAACGTCACGATATCGTCCAGAGTTTGGGCGCTTCCATTGTGGAAGTAGGGCGCGCGCGCTGCCAGGCCGCGCAGCACCGGACCTTTAAACTTACCCACATCGACGAACTTGCCGCTGATCAGAGCGCGGCCGGGGTCGGTGGTCTGTACACAAGTGGTGAGAGCCGGCTTCAGGCAGACCGTCACCACAGGCAGGTAAGCAGTGTTCAGCGGGCTGTTGCCTCCGGGAGGGTCGGCAACTCCGATATTCAGGGGCGCTGACACGGAATGGTCGCCCGCATTCGGTGAATCGTGGCAGATGCCGCAGGTAGACACGATCGTGTCCGGCCCGGTCACGCCGTTGGAGAATGTGGTGCCGTTCAAGCCCGCTACTCCGGTGATCGTAAACGTCTTCGTATTGAAAATGGCCTGACCGCGAGAGATGGATTGCTGATGCGGATTGTTGGCCGTCTGCCAGGCATCGAAGATGTTGAAGACCTTCGTGTTGAAGCTCAGCGGCACCGGATTGGTCGGATCCAGTCCCACGGGATCGTTGATGCCGATGAAGAAATTCTGCTGAGCCAGGGCCTCGGGCCCCCCGCCGGTGCCGCGCGCTACCAGAGTGCCGGCCCCCCGATCGTCGGACTGTGCGCTGGACAGTCCCATCTCCAGCGCCACAATGGCCTGCTGCTGCGCCGGGGTGAGCCCGGCAGGTCCTTGCGCATGGCCGGTGGTGGCGTC
Organism: Candidatus Sulfopaludibacter sp.; assembly: GCA_035551455.1. GTDB lineage: Bacteria > Acidobacteriota > Terriglobia > Bryobacterales > Bryobacteraceae > Sulfopaludibacter. Next base: position 4,521 of record DASZMZ010000136.1, on the reverse strand, counting down.
CACCGCCTGGTGCGCCAGGTCGCTCAACAGCGATTGCGGATAGTTTCCGGTCACGATGGGCGTCGTACCAGTCTGCGTGGACGATTCGCGTCCGTCCCACATGATGGCGCTGAGGAACTTCAAGTTGGTTCCGGGAAGCGGTCGCCGGTACGTGGAAATCACGGCCGTCTCGTTGCAGCCGTAGGGATTGGTGACGCCGACAATTTCGTAGTCGCGGCTGTCCGGCACCGCCATGGCGATCCGGATCAGGCCCCTGGTACGCAGCAGGCTGTATGCAGCCGAGCGGCCGCTCAACGTGGAAGTATCGATATTGTGATCGCAGTTGGAGCCGTCCACCGTGCGGAAGAGCGGCTCTAGTCCTTGCGATTGATCGAAGCGCGCCTGCACGTGCGCGGCGGAGATAGCCATGGCATCGCTCGGCTGGTGGCAGGTGCCGCAACTCCGGCCATTGGTCCCGAGACTGAGGAAGAACGGATTAGTCATGTCGATGCCGCCGCTCTGGCTGTAGGTGCGGACCACCCCGGTAGGGTCGGAGAAGCCAACGTTGTTCGGAATGTGCGTGGCCTGCTGAGCATTGGTCAAAGCAAAGGGAATGAGCAGGACAGCCGCAGCCGAGGAAGCAGCGAAGACATTTCGGAAACGAGCGTTCATATCTTGTGAAGCGATAATTCGGCGCAAATCTAGCGAAAACGCGCGCCACTTCAGTACCAAACGTGATCAACCGTACGTTTTGGGACGCCCGGAGTTACACTGGCGATTCATGAGAAAGACGATATGGTGAAGCGCATTCTGCGCGCGCAATTCGCCACCGGCCAATCTTCAACGACAATAATAAGGAAATGAGGCGCACATGGATCTTGTTTTTTCCGCTGGCGGTGGCGGGATATCAGGCCGGATGGCAGATTGGGCCATTCGAGCGGCCGTCCGATGCGCGGGCGGTGATTAGCCCGAACAAGGAAACGTCGCTGCGCGATCCGATCGACGGGAAGACCGTCCACTGGGAGGCGCTCCACACGTTCAACCCGGCGGCGGTGGTGCGCAACGGCAAAATCTACGTGCTCTATCGCGCCGAAGACGATAGCGGCGAGATGAAGATCGGCATGCACACGTCGCGACTCGGTCTGGCTGAAAGCGAGGACGGCATCCACTTCACGCGCCGCGCCGAGCCGGTCTTCTATCCCGACAACGATTCCGAGAAGGATCGCGAGTGGCCGGGCGGCTGCGAGGATCCGCGCCTGGTGGAGGGCGAGGACGGCACCTACGTTCTCACCTATACGCAGTGGAACCGGAAGAAGACCGACGTAGGCATCGCCACGTCGAAAGACCTCATTCACTGGACCAAGCGCGGACCGGCGTTGGGCACGGAGGGCAAGTACGGCGCGCTGTCCTACAAGTCGGCGGGCATTGTGACGCGCGTGCAGGGCGGGCGCCTCATCGCGGCGAAGATCGGCGGCAAATACTGGATGTACTGGGGCGAGGTGGTGATTCGCCTGGCCACTTCAGACGACCTGATTCACTGGCAGCCCGTCGAGGACGCGAACGGCGCGGCCGTCGTGGTGCTGGCCAAACGCGCGGGCCGTTTCGATAGCTCGTTTCCCGAGACCGGACCGCCACCGGTGTTGACCGGCCGCGGAATCGTGCTGCTCTACAACGGGAAGAACGCGCCGAACGGCGGAGATCCGGCACTGGGTCCGAATGCCTACTCGGTGGGCGAGGCGCTGTTCGCGGCCGACGATCCGGCCAAACTCCTGGAGCGGACCGATCAGCCCGTCTTCAAGCCCGAACTGCCGTTCGAAAAGACGGGCCAATACGCCGCCGGCACGACCTTCGCCGAAGGCCTGGTCTGGTTCCACAATCAGTGGTTCCTGTATTACGGATGCGCCGATTCGATGGTCGGCGTGGCCCGTACGCGCTAGGCTAGAAGCGCCTTCTTGCAGTAGGCCACGCACTTGGCGATTTCCTGCATGGTGGTGGAGCCTTCGGGCACCTTGTACTCGAATTCGATGGTGGCCTGGAAGGGATACTTTTCCTTCTTCATGAATTGCAGGACTTCGACGATGGGGGTATCGCCTTCGCCGAACGGGGTGTTGGGACCGTTGTTCTTTTTGCGGTCCTTCACATGGATGTGCGTAACACGGTCGGCATACTTCTCGAGGAACGGAATCGGCGACGTGTTGTTGGCGGCGATGAAGTGGCCGATGTCCAAATTGATGCCATTGTATTTGGAATATGTCATGGCCTTTTCCCAGCTTGCCGGCGCGCCGAAGGCTTCGGGACTCTGAATGTTGGTGTGGCCGTGATAGCCCACCATCATCTTGTGCTTGGTGGCGAAGCCGCCCAGCCACTCGGTCTTGCTCAACGGGATCTCGCAGGAGATGGCGTGCGCGCCGACGGCTTTGGCCAGACCGAACGCGTAGTCCACCACTTCGTCCTTCATCTTGTCGACGCCATCGAACTTGACGATCTGAATGGCGATGCCGGCGTCGTCGTACTTCTTGCGGAACTCCTTGAACTTATCGACGGACGCGGCGAGGCGCCACTTTTCGATGGCGTCGGCGGACGCCTTCTGCTCTTCCGGAGTGGGACGGGTTCGGGGACCGGCTCCGGTGTTGTACGAAATGGGGCAGCCGAAGAAGGCCTCGATGGGCTGGGAGCGGAGTTCGACGGCGCTGAGCCCGAGTTCGACTACGTCCTTCTCGACATCGTCGGCGCTGCCGGGCATGCCGTGGAAACTATACGGGGCGTTGATGCCCACCTGAACGCCGCCCCACTTGGAATTGGGTTTGGCGGCAAGAAGAGCGGTGGCGGGCAACGCGGCCAGCGCGAGTTTTCCTAAATCTCTGCGGGAGTAGAGCATGGTTTCAGATCTCATTCTACGCTCGCAGCAGGCCCAGCGGTTCGGCGGGACGATAGCCGGGGAAAATTTGCGCGAGGTTCTTCTGCCCCAAGTGGCCGCTGACCAATTCGCTGAGGACGGCGCGGAAATCGGTGGTCACGGCGAGATCGCGGCCCTCGTAGAGCTGCTCTTTTTCGAGGCCGGGCCATTTCCCGTAGACCTTGCCGCCGCGCACGGCGCCGCCCATCACCATCATGACGCTGCCATGGCCGTGGTCGGTCCCATTGTTGCCGTTCTCTTCGGCGGTGCGGCCGAACTCGGACATAGTGACGAGCACGATGTCCTCCATGCGGTCGCCCATGTCCTGGGAGAACGCGGCCAGCGCCATGCCGAACTGGCGGAGCAATCCGAACAACTGACCGATCTCGTTCTGGTGATGGTCCCAGCCGCCGATTTCGGCGAAGGCAGCTTCCACGCCGGCATCGGCTTTGATGAGGCGGGCCACCTGTTGCAGGCTGCGGCCCAATTCCCCGCCCTGTTGATACTGCGCGCCGTTGGCCGGCGTATAGTTGCCGCGATTCAACTGCTGGATCATTTTCATGGCGGCGAAGGCGTCCTTGCCGGCGCCCTCCAGCTGCCGGTCGCGCGAGTTGGCGTACATGGTCTCGAGGATCGAGGAGGTATCGCCGTCCAGGCGGAACTGCTGCACATCGCCGACGGCAATGGCGGAGCGTTCGCCGCGGAGGGTGCGCGGTAATTGGGCGCCCATGGAGATGGCGCGGAGGGGCGAGGTCTCTTCGGTGGCCGGAGGCAGGGAGCGATTGAGCCAGCCATCGCTCTTCACGCCGGGGGTGCCGGATTCCATGAAGTCCTGGGCATCGAAGTGGGAGCGCGAAGGATCGGGCGACCCGGTGGCCTCGACGACGGCCAATTGCTGTTTGTCCCAGAGGGCCTTCAAGGGTTCCAGTTGGGGATGGAATCCGAAATGGCCGTCGAGGTCGATTGCGCCGTTGTTTTTCCCGGGTGCGCCGATTCCGATGGTTGGGCGGAGTTCGGCGTACCGTTTATCGCCGAAGGGGGCCACGATGTTGAGGCCATCGGCCGCGCCGCGCTGGAAGATGACGACCAGAGTTTTGCGGCGTCCGCCGGTTGCCGCCGTGGCGCGTCCCAGCCAGCCGGGGACGGAGCCGGCGCCGGCCATGACCAGCGCCGAACCTTTGACGAAGAAGCGTCGGGTCAACATGCGTCTATCTCCTCTGAAACTCGGGCGAGCTGATGACCAGCCCCATGATGGTTTCGGGTTTGGGCTGTTTGCCTTCCATGCCTTTGGCAATGGCGCCCAGGGTTTCGGGACCGGCGTCGCGGTGCAGCAGGTCGTGCGCGATAGCGGCGGCATCCTTGCCGGCGAAGCGCGAAGCGTCCACGGATACTCCTGGCACCTGACCGGCGGCGGCCATGACCAGCGCCGAACCTTTGACGAAGAAGCATCGGGTCAACATGCGTCGCCCATGGTTTCGGGACCGGCGTAGCGGTGCAGCAGCTCGTGCGCAATAGCGGCGGCATCCTTGCCGGCGAAGCGCGGCGCGTCCACGGAAACGCCGGGCAGTTGACCGGCGCCGGCCATGACCAGCGCCGAACCTTTGACGAAGAAGCATCGGGTCAACATGCGTCGCCCATGGTTTCGG
>DASZMZ010000135.1:0-27385 GCA_035551455.1 Candidatus Sulfopaludibacter sp. | reverse complement strand
TGGCGGCCGCGCCGTTCCCAATAGGAATAGGCGAGGGCGGCAATCTGCTGGTGAGTTGGCGGGGCGAGCTGCGGTTCCGGGGAAGTACTGGGGCTGGGCCGGAGGCGTGTACTGTGTGTTCGTATCCAAGAATGCGGCATTAGGTTCCGAAAATTACTATACAACACGTCACACCCCGAGCTTAGGTATTCGAGTTGCACGCGTTCCCATTGGACGCCACGCCGACGATGCCGAAGCCCGTTTCCCTGAAGGACGATCCGCTGTGGTACAAAGACGCCGTTATTTATGAGGTCCACGTCCGCGCCTTTTCAGACGGCAACGGCGACGGGATGGGCGACTTCGCCGGCCTCACGCAAAAGCTGGATTATCTTCTAGATCTGGGCATTACCGCGATCTGGGTTCTGCCATTCTGTCCTTCTCCCTGGCGCGACGATGGGTACGATATTTCGGACTACGTCAACGTGCATCCGGCCTACGGCACTCTGAAAGATTTTCAAACTTTCCTCCGCGAGGCGCACCAACGCGGTCTCCGCGTGATCACCGAGCTGGTGATGAATCACACCTCCGACCAGCACATCTGGTTTCAACGCTCGCGGCGCGCCGCCCCCGGCTCGAAGTGGCGCCAGTACTATGTCTGGAGCGATACGCCGGAGAAATACAAAGACGCGCGCATCATTTTCAAAGACTTTGAGACGTCCAATTGGACCTGGGATCCGGTAGCCAAGGCTTACTATTGGCACCGTTTCTACTCGCACCAGCCCGACCTGAATTACGACAATCCGGATGTTCGCACGGCGATGATGGCAGCCATGGATTTCTGGCTCGATATGGGTGTGGACGGGCTCCGGCTGGACGCGGTCCCGTACCTCTTTGAGCGCGAAGGTACCAGTTGCGAGAACCTCCCGGAGACTCACGAGTTCTTGCGCCAGTTGCGCCTGCATATCGACCAGCGCCATCGCGACAAGATGCTGCTGGCGGAGGCCAACCAGTGGCCGGAGGACGCCATCGCGTACTTCGGCAAAGGCGACGAATGCCAGATGGCCTTTCATTTTCCTCTGATGCCGCGCCTGTTCATGGCGAATCAGATGGAGGACCGGTACCCGGTAACGGAGATTCTGGAGCTGACGCCGCCCATTCCCGACAACTGCCAGTGGGCGGTCTTCCTGCGCAATCACGATGAGCTGACCCTCGAGATGGTGACCGACGAAGAGCGCGACTACATGTATCGCGTTTATGCGCAGGACCATCACATGCGCATCAATCTGGGCATCCGCCGCCGCCTGGCTCCGCTGCTGGAAAACGACCGCCGCCGCATCGAACTGATGAACGCACTGCTGTTCTCACTGCCCGGCACGCCGGTAATTTATTACGGCGACGAAATCGGCATGGGGGACAACTTTTACCTGGGCGACCGCAACGGTGTGCGCACGCCCATGCAGTGGAGCGGCGACCGCAATGCCGGCTTCTCGCGCGCGAATCCGCAGCGCCTGTACCTGCCCGTGATCATCGACCCCGAGTACCACTACGAAGCCATCAATGTGGAAACCCAGCAGAACAATCCGAACTCCCTGCTGTGGTGGATGAAGCGCATGCTGGCGCAGCGCAAACAATCCTATGCGCTGGGGCGTGGCAGCGTGCAGTTTCTGAATGCCTCGAATCGCCGCATTCTGGCCTTCGTGCGCAGCCACGAGGAAGAACGAGTCCTGGTGGTGGCCAACCTGTCGCGCTTCGCGCAATGTACCCAGATCGATCTCGCGCAGTTTGCCGGGTCGGTGCCCCTGGAGATGTTCGGCAAAACGGAATTTCCCACGGTCGACGACCGGCCGTACTTTCTCTCGCTGGGGCCGCACGCTTTCTATTGGTTTGCGATGCAGCCGCGCGAAAAGCTGCAGGAAACCATGCGGATTCAAGCGGGCGAGCCGCCGGTGCTGACCGTCGAGTCCTTCGATCGTGTATTTTCCACCTCGGTGCGCACCACCTTGAACGCCATGCTGCCCGCCTTTCTGCGCGGCCGGCGTTGGTTCCGCAGCAAAGGCCGCAGCATCCGGACCACTGAGATTTCGGAAGTAATTCCCTTCCCCAAATCCCACTCCTATATTTTGCTGATCCGGGTGGAGTTCTCCGAAGGCGAGGCCGATGTCTACACGCTGCCCCTGACCGTGAGCGAGGGAGAGCAGGCCAACATGCAATATGTGATCGCGCGCCTGCAATCGCCCGACGGCGCCCGCGGGGTGCTGCGCAGTGCCGTGCGGTCCCGCGAATTCTGCGAGGAATTGCTGGGCGCCATCCTGCGGAGGAAACGTTTCCCTGGCGAGCATGGCGAACTGTCGGCAGCGCACACCCGCGTATTCCGGAGCTTGTGGGGCGTGGACCGTCCGGCACTGGAGCCCTCGGTTTCAACAATCGATCAGGACAACACCACCATCTTTTTCGGCGAGCGTTTCGCACTGAAATTCCTGCGCAAAATCGAGGAGGGGCCCAACCCCGAGCAGGAGATCGGCGCCATGCTCACGCAGAGCGGCTTCCCCTATGTGGCGCCGTTCGCCGGCTCTCTGGAATATCGCTCCGAGGACGGCGAGACCATGCTGACCGGAGTGCTGCACGGCTTCATCCGTCACGGGATGGAGGCCTGGCAGTACACGCTGAATCATTTGGGACTCTTCTTCGAACACGCGGTGGCGCGCGGACCATCGGGGCCTCCTGAAGGAAACGAGGCCCATCTAGCGCAGGAGCTTATCGGCGCCTTCCTGGAGACAGTGCGACTGCTGGGCACGCGTACGGGGCAACTGCATGTGGCACTGGCGTCGCGCGTGGATGACCCGGTGTTCGCGCCGGAGCCCTACACGGATTTCTACCGGCACGGGCTGTATCACGGCATGCTGGCGCGACAGACACGCACGGCGGATTTGCTGCGCGAGAAACTGGATCAGATTCCGGAAATCGTGCGCCCCGACGCCATGTCCGTGATGGAACGGCAGGCGGCCATCCGGGTCCGGTATCGCTACCTGCGCGATGAGCGAATCACCGCCGCGCGCATTCGCATTCACGGCGATTTCCACCTGGGCCAAGTCCTCTACACGGGGCGCGACGTGGTGATGATCGATTTCGAGGGCGACCCGGGACGTCCCCTGAGCGAGCGGCGCATCAAACGCTCGCCGCTGCAGGACGTGGCCGGCATGCTCGATTCGTTCTACCATGCCTGCCACGGCGTGCTGTTCGGGGAGGCACCCGGCGTGATTCCCAAACCCGAGACGCTCAACGCGCTGGAGCGTTGGGCCAAGTTCTGGTACCGCACCGTGAGCGCCGAATATCTGGCGGCGTACCTGGCCACCCCCGGCGTTCGGCCGCTGGTGCCCTCTAAGGGCGATCAGATCCGCATGATGCTGCGAATTTTCCTGCTGGACCTGGCCTTGCGCAAACTGTCCTACGAAGTGAGACATGCGCCCGACCGCATTCGTGTTCCTTCTCACGCCATTCTGGAACTGCTGGAGGCTTCATGAACTACCGCGCTCCGGGCGCTACTTACAGGCTGCAATTCCATTCGGGCTTCCGCTTTGTGGACGGTCGCGAGTTAGTCCCGTACCTCAGCGACCTGGGCATCACGGATTTGTACTCGTCGCCTCGATACAAGGCCCGCCGCGGTAGTTCACACGGTTACGACATCGCCAATCCGCACCGCGTCAATTCGGAGTTGGGCACCGAGGAAGACTTCGATGAGATGGCTTCCAAGCTCCAGCATTACGGCATGGGACTGTTGCTGGACACCGTGCCCAACCACATGGCGGCCAGCTACGAAAATCCCTGGTGGATGGACGTGCTGGAGAATGGCCAATCCTCACAGTTCGCCGGATACTTCGATATCAATTGGCATCCCGCCACTACGAAAGCGGCGTTCCTGCAGGAGAATCGCGTACTGCTGCCGGTGCTCGGCGAGCTTTACGGCGATGTGCTGGTCTCGTCCAAACTCTCGCTGAAGATCGAGGACACCGGAATCTACGTGCGCTACTACGATGCCCGGATGCCGCTGGATCCGAAGTCGTATGCAGAGGTGCTGCGGCGCTGTCTTCAGCAGTCGCCGGACCTGCCTGAACTCGCCGGACTGCTCGAGTCCGTGGAACGCCTGCCGCATCGCGACGAGCCCGGAACGGAACGTATTCTCGAGCGGCGGCGCGGTAAGGATCGCATCAAGGAAACGCTGTGGCGCAGCTATCAGGAAGATGCCGCCGTAAAGCGCGTCATGGACGACGCGCTGGCCTTCTTCGCCGGCTCGGTGGACGATTTGGACGCGCTGCTTTCCGAACAGGCCTACCGGCTGGCCTACTGGAAGATCGGCTACGAGGAAATCAACTACCGCCGCTTTTTCGACATTAATGAACTGGTGGGTCTGCGCGTCGAATCGGCTCCCGTCTTCGAGGACGCCAATCGCAAGATTCTGGAACTGGTGCGCGGCGGCAAAGTGACCGGCCTGCGCGTGGACCACATCGATGGTCTGTGGGCGCCCGAATGTTTCTTGAAGCGCCTGCAGGCGGGTACCGAGGGGCTCTACATCGTGGTGGAGAAGATTCTCGGCCGGGAAGAGCCGCTGCCGCAGACCTGGCCGGTAGCGGGCACTACGGGCTACGATTTTCTGAACGCCGTGAACGGAGTCTTCATCGATCCCACTGGCCTGGCTCGCCTGGAGGAGATTTATTCGCACCGCACCGGCAACTATCTGCCCTTCGCCGAGCTTTGTTACCGCTCCAGCAAGGAAGTGATGGAGACGCTGTTCAAAGGCGATGTCAATGCGCTGGTGCACTATCTGGGCGCTATCGCAGCTCGCCACAGGCAGGCCCGCGACATCCGCCTGAGCGAACTGTTCGACCTGCTGGTGGAGGTGACCGCCTGCCTCCCCGTCTATCGCACCTACATCCACGATTTCCAAATCTCGGAGAGCGACCGCGGATATATCGAACGTACGCTCGACCTGGCACGCCGCCGCACTTCGACGGAGAGCATCAGCGACGACGCCTTTCGTTTTCTCCGCACCGTCCTGCTGGTGGAGCCTCCGCCGTACCTGGAAGATCGGAAGAAAGAGTGGCTGGACTTTGTGATGCGGTGGCAGCAGTTCAGCGGTCCGGTGATGGCCAAGGGGCTCGAAGACACCGCCACTTATCGCCACAACAGCCTGCTCTCGTTGAATGAGGTGGGCGGCGACAGTATGCGCGACCGTCCCCCGTATCAACTGGCCGACTTCCATGAATTCAATCGCAAGCGCCTGGAAGAGTGGCCGGACACCATGAGCGCCACTTCCACTCACGACACCAAGCGCAGCGAGGATGTGCGCGCGCGGCTCAACGTGCTGACGGAAATGCCGGAGGAATGGGATCGCCGCCTGGAGCGCTGGATGGGGTGGAATGCCGGCCGCAAAATCGGCGTGAACGGAGTGCTCGCGCCCAATGCCGCGGAGGAGATTCTGATTTACCAGACGTTGCTGGGCGCCTGGCCGGATAGTGAGGAAGAGCTGGCCGGCTTCCCTGCCCGCGTCAAGGAATTCCTCTGCAAGGCTCTGCGCGAGGCGAAGCAGAACAGTAGCTGGCTGGCGCCGCACGAGAGCTACGAAAACGCCGTCGGCGAGTTCGTCCAAGCCATTCTGGCCGACCAGGCGCAGTTCCGCCCCGACCTGCTGGAATTCCACGCAAGGCTGAAAGGGCTGGGAGCGCGGAACGGGCTGGGTCAGGTACTGCTCAAAATTGCCGCACCCGGTGTTCCGGATTTTTATCAGGGCTCCGAGTTGTGGGAGTACAACCTGGTGGACCCGGACAACCGGCGTCCGGTGGACTATCGCAGGCGCATCGCGATGCTCGACGCCTTGCGGCGGCGCGAGTCGGACGATCCCATCGCGCTGATTCGCGATTTGAACGCCAATCCCGTACAAGACGAAATGAAGCTGCTAGTGACTTACAAGGCGCTCCAGTTTCGCAAGTCGCATCCGGCGCTATTCGCCCATGGCGATTATGTGGCGTTGCGCGCGCAGGGAGTCCACGCGGAGCGAGTCTGCGGGTTTGCGCGCTGCTGCAATGACGATTGGCTGGTAGTGGTGGCGCCTCGCTGGCTTGCCGGGCTGCAGGATTGGGGAGGCACGGAGTTGATTCTGCCCGAGGGAGCGCCGTCGGAATGGAAGGACGTCCTGACCGGCCTCATTCCGCGGAGCTGGCAGCTTCGCGATCTTTTGGCCGAGTTCCCGGTAGCGCTGTTGGTAGGGTAAATACGGTTCGACAGGTTCAGGCCTGTCCTCCCTACTCGAAAATCACGGACCAGGCTACCGTGCCGGTTTCCGCCGGCGTGAACGAGATTTCCGTGACCGAGCCGCTTGCCTGGACGCGCGCCGGCTTGCCTCCCATCAGCGCCCGCGCCACCTTCCTTCCCGGCGGGACGAAAAGAGCGATGGTGTAGGCGTCGTTGCGGACCACCGCGCTACTCCCGCTCAGCGTCAGACCGCGGCCATTCCACCGGACATCGCTGAGATCGACGCCGCCCTGACTGATGTGCCGGTTGGTGGAGATCACCTGCGGCCGGTCCAGCTTCTCGCGAATCGCATAGATGCGGACCTCCTTGGCCTCCTGCGCCGGCGAACGAAACTCACCCTTAAAGACGCCCACCAGTTTCCGTGTCCAATACTCGTACACAATGTACTCGCGATCGGGGCTGAGTCCCAGATCGGCGAATTTGACCGTGGCGTCGGGCAGCGCATTCCAACTCAGGCGCGCCAGGATATTCCAGTGCTCGAAGGGCCGGTCGATCTCCACCAGCCACCAGGGACAGACATCCGTATTGCGGCCGCCGGCATCGATGGGACTGGCGCCGGAACCGGCCTTCACGTCGCGGCGGTCCAGATTGACGACAGCGTCCGTGCGCGACGGGTCGAAATCGTAGAGTTGACCCGGCAGGCTGAACAGGACCGGCGCGGCGCGGCGGGCTCCTTCCAGATTGCGGTCGTCGGCATAGACCGAGGGACGATCGCTCAGCATCAGACTGCCGCTGGCGAGCGAGGCCACCACGGGGCGAATCACCGTGTCGCGCAGATCGCCGGTCGCCGGTCCGGCGCCCAGATTCTGCGGCAGCACGTCGACGTGGTCCGGGTCGTTGCGCCACACAACGCCGTTCCAGGAATTGTACTGCTGGAGCGTGGCGGGTCCGTAGCCATCCGTGCCCAGGCGGACGGAGTCGGCGAGTCCGGCGACCTCGGGCAGTACGCCCCAACAGGCCAGCATGAAGACCCGCGGTCCTAACGCTTCGCGCGCCGCGCGCACCACGTTGCGGAATGCGTCGACGCCGTTGAAGCCCTTCCGCTCGTAATACTCCGGCTCCTGATTGATGGCGTCGTAGAGCAGGTGGCGCAGCGTGTCGATCTTGACGTATTGCCAGCCCATCTCGCGCAGTCCGCTGTAGAGCGGTTTGACAATGTTGTCGATGGCCTCGGGCGACGAGCCGTCGATGGCATAGTCGATCCAGCGGCCCCTGTGAAGCTCTCCATCGGGTTGCCGGATGAACCAATCGGGATGCTGCGAAGCGTAGGCCTTGTCGCCAAAATGCACGTTGACCCAGATCGCCGGACGCATGCCCGCGGACTTGATGATGTCGTACATCTGCGAAAGGCCGCCGGGAAATTTCGCGGGATTGGTCTTCAGCCAGTGGTCGGGCAGTCCGCTGTAATCGGACTGGTAGCCGTCATCGATCTGCAGGTACTCGTAGCCGTAATCGTGGAGCTTGTCGGCCAGCACCTTGGCGGTCTGGGCCAGATCCGGCGCGGTCAGGCTGGTGCGAAAGGCCCACCAGGAGCACCATCCGGTGATGGACTCGCGCCGGACCTGATAGGTCCACGGCTCGAAGAAGGGAATGTTCTTGTGCTTCTGGTAGTAGCGCGGGCGAAATTGGAAGGCGAGGTTTGCACCCTTGGCGGTGACGGTGAAATTCAGGTGGTCGGTAGTGGGGGCAGCCGGTTCAATGCGCGTAGCCCCGTCGGGTGGACCTTCCAATTCCCAGTCGAAGCGGCGATCGTAGATGGCATTGTTGCGCAGATTGCGCGACGGCCCGACGCTGGTGCGGATGTAGGCAAATCGCTTTTGCGCGGCGGAGAGCGTCTCGGCGGCGAAGGCCTCGGGACTGGCCGTGACGCTGCCGTGCAGAATTACTGTTTCTCCGTCGGTGCTGGGATGGAAAGAGAATAGTTGGGTGATGGTTTCCCGAGGTCCATGCTGGACGTCTTGCTGCAACTCGATTTCGCCGGCGCGCACGGGCCGCTCGCCGGTTGCAGTGGCGATGGCGAGAGTACCGGAGAGCACCGGGCCGCTGTGGTACGAGACGCTGACGCGATTACCCTCGAGACGGACAACGGCGGGAGCATTGGGCGGAGCGTCGACCGCCGCTTGGGCCGCGACTGCCAGCAAGGCCAGCACAGGGAACATGCGTGAATTGTAGCAGCGGCGGCTGCACCAGTGACAGCGACAGGCCGTTACCATTCGGCAGCATTCGCCCGTAACGATTGAGAGGCTTGTAGAGACGCGAGTTTTGCCCGATAAGTATCAGTGTTAGCCTCCGAATGCGCCGCTTTCGGTGGAGGCATCACGCACGTGCGAACTGCCTCACAGCCCGCCATCGGTCGAGATGAGCGTGAATCCCGACCTCCCGCCTCACTTCGTGTAATTCCGCGCGAACGTATCGCGGGGCAGTCCCAGGGACTTCGCTTTGCGCTCCAGCCGCCCGGCCTCCGAGCGCGTCACCCGGCCGCCTAGGGATACGAGGAACGGCCCGTGACCGCGGCCGCCCGGGGAGAAGACCTCGGCCTGCAAATCCGGAAACTTCCGATTGATCGTCCCCGCCTTGTGCGCCGCATCCTGATATCGCGTGTAGGTATAGGCGATGACGCGCCAGCTTCCCTCCGCGTGCGGCGCCGGAGCGGGGGCCCTCACTACCGGAGCCGGCGATACATTCGCTACCGGCGCCACGTACGTAGGCGGACGCGATGCCTGAGTGGTCGAATGACGCATGAGAACCACCAGCGCCACCACCGCCACCACCGCCGCAGCGGCAATCAGCCAGGGGCGGCGAGACAGGCCGCCCCAGGCATCCTCCGACACGCCCATCTCGGACGCCAGCTCCTTCCACTGCCGCCAGTCCGCGGTTTCAGCCGCCGGAGTGACGTCGCGCAATGTGTCGCTCTCCAGTTTGATGGTGTCGCCCATCGCCACAATATGGTCCGCCGTCACCGCGGTATGCGCGAAGCCCCGCTGATGCAGATAGCTGAGGACGCTGCGCAGCGCCGCCACCACCTCGTGCGCCTCGTCTCGCTTGAGTTGATCCACCGCGCCCGCAAGCCGGTCGTCGGGATACTCGAAGACGACGTACGTCATCCCCTGCTCCGTTCCCGAATCCAGCACGCGCTGCAGGTTCGGATGGTCCAGTTCCGCGGCGCGCCGCCAGAACTCCACATGCTGACCCTGCATCACCTGAACCACGGCCCGGCTTCCGTGGACTGAGGCCCGGTAAAAAGCGCCGCGCTCATCTTCGCCAAGCAATTCCTGTAGCTCGTATTGCCCGGCCACCACCATTCCTACCATCTGTTCCCATGAGTAAGTCATATCAGTAAGAAATCCGCAGCAAGGGTAAAACTTACCTAAAAATCGCCGCACCGTACTACTACATTCACCCTTTCCGCTGTTTTCGATGTAATGATTGCAATCACTGGCCCTGATCGTGCAATAAAGCAGCACTTTCATACCCATATGTGGAATAAAAAAACCGACGAACCCTTCGCTCCCCGCCCACAGCAGGAGCCTATGAACACAGCCCCGGCGCACACTCCCGTGCCCGTCGCCACACCCGCTTCCCGGCAGCCTCCGCCCCGTCAAGTGGCCGCCATTGGCGCGTCCATGACCATACGGGGCGATATCCGCGCCAGTGAAGAGCTTGTGGTTGACGGCCAGGTGGAGGGCACTCTGGAATCGCAGAGCCTGATCACCGTCGGCCCCAACGGTAAAGTAAACTCTAACATCAAGGCGCGCGAAGTAATCATCTTCGGCTCGGTTCGCGGCAACGTGGAGGTCTCCGAAAAGATCGCCATTCGTGAACAGGGCAGCTTAGTCGGCGATATCAAGACTGCTGGAATCAGTATCGATGACGGGGCGTACTTTAAAGGGAGTATCGATATAGTACGACCCGAACCGAAAGTTACTACGAAGCCAGTCAAAACGGAAGCACGCGCCAGTTAGTGACTCTGGGTGAGGCCGGAGGCCCGCACTACTCGGACTCCGGCCCGCCCCACTTGAAGCCGTGTGCATTCAGGTCCGCCGCCAGGCTGTCGCGCTGCGCGGCGGGCAACTCCATCAGCGGTGGGCGCACGGTGGTCCACCCCTCGTCGCCCCAGCCTCGCGCCACAATTGCCTTCAGAGCCGGAATCATCGGATATTTCTGAATCACCGCTCTCGTCGCCGAAATGGCATCCTGCAACACCCCGGCATTCTCACACTGCCAGTTTTCGAAAACATGGTGGATCGCCGCCGGATTGACATTCGCCGTCGCGCTGATGCAGCCCACCCCGCCGTTTTGCATATTGCGCAGCAGAAACACCTCGCTCCCGGCGAACACCTCGAAGCCCGACCCGCTGAAGGCGTCCAGCACCGCCTTCGTGTTGTTCCAATCGCCGGAACTGTCCTTGAGCCCCGCCACCGTTCCCGGATACCGCTTGATCAGCCGCTCGATCAGCGGAATCGAAATGGCTACCTGCGCCACCGGCGGGATGTGATACAGGTACATGCGCAGCCGCGCATCTCCCACCCGTTCGATCACCTCGGCGAAATTGCGGAAGAGTCCATCATCCGTCACGCCTTTGTAGTAAAACGGCGGCAGCATCAAAACACCGGCGCAGCCCAGCCGCACCGCATGAGCCGTCAGCCGCACCGAATCGGTGAGCGCGCAGCACCCCGTGCCGGGCATGAGGCGCGCCGCCTCCACGCCATGTTCCGTGAGGTAGTCCAGCAGGTCCCTACGCTCCCCGGCGTCGAGCGAGTTCGCCTCGCTATTGGTGCCGAACGCGGCCAGCCCCGAACAGCCATTCGCCAGAAGCCAGCGCGCATGGCGCGCGAAACGCTCCGGGTCCGGAGAGAGATCCTGCTGAAAGGGAGTAATGGCCGGCGCCCACACGCCGCTGAGCCGAGTCGAAGTCATGTTCTCCATTGTCGCCGGGATTGGCCGCGCCGTGGGCCAAGCGGCCCACTGTTGCCGCCGTGCTACAGCCGGAATCGGAATTCGACCATGCGCAAACCCCTTCCATTAGTGCAAAATAGAAGAGCAACATACAGCGCAAGGCGATTTGGACTGACGTGTGCACTAGGGGTGTCCCGTCAACCGAACATAGCCCTGCAAATTGGATTCGATGAGGCGTAAGTGAAGACTTCTTTAACCGGCTTTCTCTGTGTCTGTGTCTTGGCGGTTCTTCGGGTGTCGCCCGGATATGCCCAGCAGCAGCAGGCTCCACCGCAACAGGCCAACCCCCAGGGTCAGGTGCAGGGCGACCAGCAGACTCCGCCAACTCCGCCCAAGCCGGCCCCACCGTCCGCCGTGGCGCCCACCGATGCGCCGTCTCCGCAGGACGTCAAGACCGGACCCAACGTAAAAGCCGCGCCCGAATTGCCCAAGTACCCCGACGTCCGCCTGCCTGGCGAGACCGGCTGGTGGCTCGGCGTGAACCTCATGTTCCCGCGCGAGCAGCCCGTGTTCGATCGCGGCCACGCCTCCACCTTTCCGCAAGGCGCTTTGGTCACCCTGCAGGGTCACCCGAAGTATGTGGGCGGCGCTGAATTCGGTGTCGCGCTCGGGTTGCACAACGCGCTGCGCATCGGCTATTGGGGCGCCCGCGCCGCCGGAGATTTCACCGCCGGCCAAGACCTCACGCTCTGGAGCCAGACCTACGCCAAAGGCACCGCCCTCTCCACCAACTACCGGGTCCAGGACTTCATGATGTCCTTCGATTACCTCACCTGGCCGTATCCCGTGGAAAGCCGCAAGTATCGGCTAAAGACCCTCTGGCAGATTCACTACATCAGCGCCCGCACGGTGTTCGACGCCCCATTGCTTCCCCTGGTGGATTCCACCGGCGCGCCTCTGGTGGATTCCACCGGCAACCCCATCAGCTATCGCGCCCAGGGCACCAAGTCCTGGTTCACTCCGATGTTCGGGCTCGGCTGGACGCAGTATCTCTCCCGCAATGCCCGTATCGACCTCAGCGGCGCCGGATTCCTGATTCCTCACAAGTGGACCGTCTACGATACCAACGCCACTGTGAGCTATCGCATCAGCCATTTCGAGTTGCAGGCCGGCGGCAAGGCTTTCCACTACAAGTCCAGCCCCGCGGGAGACTTCTTCATCCGCAACACCATGGCGTCCGTCTTCTTCGGCATTCGCTGGTACTCCGAATAGTCCTTACTTCACGCCGAGGACTTTGCGTTCCTCCGCCGTCAAAGGACGCCACTTCCCGATCACGAGGTCGCCGATCCGGATGGGACCGATGGCCACGCGCACCAGTTTCAGCACTGTGCCGCCCAGAGCTTCGATCATCCGCCGTACCTGCCGGTTGCGGCCCTCGCGGATGGTCAACTCGATGAAGCTGTACTTCTCCGAATCGCGCACTCGCTTCACTTCCGCCGGCCGCGTCGGGCCGTCGTTCAACTCCACGCCACGCCGCAATTGCTCCAATTGGTCGTCAGTCAGCAGAATCGACGACTTGACCTGATAGGTCTTCGGAATTGCATGCTCCGGATTCATAATCCGCTCGGCGAAAGCGGTGTCATTCGTCATCAGCAGCAGTCCGCTCGTATCCAGATCCAGCCGTCCCACCGGCGAGAGCCACGTACCCACATCCTTGGTCAAATCGTAAACTGTGGGCCGATTCTGCGGATCCCCGTAAGAAGTCAGAAAACCCTTCGGTTTGTACAGTAAAATGTAGGTTTTCGTGACGCTTCTGAGGGGTTTACCGTCCAGAGTGACACGATCGCGATCGAGATCGATCCAGTGGTCTGGATCCTGCACAACTTTCCCGTTGACGCGTACTTTTCCGGCTCCAATCCAGCTCCTGGCGTCTGTTCGCGATCCGATTCCGGCCTTCGAAAAGACCCGTTCCAGGGTCTTCAGATGACGTTTCTGCTCTGCTTGAGGTTTTCCTCGCATGTTCTATGAATACCGAGACTTACAATCTCTAATGTTACAGTATTGGTGGGGAGAAACACGAGCAAATTTCTGATTCGGGGAGCCCGCCAGTTGATCTCTTTGCGGGGTTCTCGCGGGGCACGCCGCGGCCCAGATCTCAATGAGCTCACCATTATTGGCGACGGAGCCATTCTGATTTGCGACGGCGTGATCAAGGAAGTGGGCCCCAGCCGCCGCCTCGAAAACCTGGCCGGCACGCGCGATGCCATCGAGATCAACGCCGCCGGACGCGTGGTGATGCCAGGCTTCGTCGACAGTCACACCCACCTGGCATTCCCCCTGGGCGATTCGGCCGATCCGGCCGAGGACATCCGGGCAGTCCGCTCCAGCACCGGCGCCCGCGTTGCCGTCCGCGCCCGCTCGCACCTGGAGGCCATGGCCCGCCACGGCACTACCACCGTGGAGGTGAAGACCGGATGCGGCCCGGATGAAACCGCCGAAACCAAGCTGCTGCGCGTCCTGAACGAACTGCGCAGCGAGCCCATCGACCTGATCTCCACGTTCCTCTTCCAGTTGCCGGGAGAGGATCTGGACGGGGCCCATAACGCCGCCGCCGAATGGGTCTTCTCGGACCTGATGCCCAAGATCCGGCGGCGCCGGCTGGCCGGTTTTGCCGACGTGGCGTGGAATGCCAATCCGACGTCGCACTGCCGCAGTTCGCGCTTCCTGCAGGTGGCGCGGCAATTGGGCTTCGGCTGTCGCATCCATGCCGACGCGGCCTGCGCCGGCGCCGCGATCCTCATGGGGATGGAGCACCTGGTGGCGGCGATCGACCACCTGGAGCATGCCACACCCGAAGATGCCGCCCGTCTGGGCGCCGGCAGCAGCGTCGCCACCCTGCTCCCCTCCGCCGCTTTCCACCAGGAAACTCCCTTCGCCCCGGCACGGGCGCTGATCGATTCCGGAGCCGCCGTCGCCCTGGCATCCAATTTCAATCCCATACACACCCCCGCCTGGAGCATGCAGACCGCCGTCGCGCTGGCCTGCCGCTACATGAAGATGACTCCCGCCGAGGCCATCACCGCCGCAACATTCAATGGGGCTTATGCCCTGGGCCGCTCCGCTCAATGCGGCTCCCTGGAGCCTGGGAAAGCCGCGGACATCCTGATTTTGAACGTCCCCGATTATCGCGACGTGGCACGCCATTTTGGCGACAACCTGGTTCATCTCACCATGAAACGCGGCGTCATCATCTATCAGGAAGGCGGCGTGGCACGCCTCCCCGATAGCCAATTACGCCTCTCCTGGTAACAAACGGCCGCATCCCGGACGCCTCTCCCTCTTAGTACCCATTTTAGGAAGAGGAAAAGCGAGTCTATGCTTCGTTTGAGTGGACGTGTGGCGCTGGTGTTTGCCCTGTACTGCGGGATGGAGGCGCTGGCGCAGCCGCCGTTGAGCCGGATCAATCCCGCCGTGAAACAGGTTGTGGATCAGGTCTCCGAGGAACGCATCGGAGCCATCATGAAAAAGCTGGAGAGCTTCGGCACGCGGTACGTGGGCTCCGAGCAGGACAGCCCCGATCACGGCATCGGCGCCGCGCAGCGTTGGATCGAATCGGAATTTAAGAGCTACAGCCCCAAGCTGCAAGTGAGTCTGGACAAATTCCAGGTGAAGAAATCGCAGCGCCTGGCTAAGGATGTGGAACTGGCCAATATTGTGGCCATTCTGCCGGGCACCATCGATAAGGACCGTTACGTGGTGATCAGCGGCCACTACGATTCCATCGCGCTGCGCCGCGCCGCCGGACAAGCTGCCAGCGACAATGCCGGATCCGCCGCCGACCAGGAGCCTCTGGCGCCGGGCGTCGCCGATGACGCCAGTGGCACCGCCGCGGTCATGGAACTGGCCCGTGTGATGAGTCAGTACGAGTTCGACAAGTCCATCATCTTTGTCACCTTCGCCGCTGAAGAGGTCGGCCTCAACGGCAGTCACAATTACGCGCAGGAAGCCAAAGAGAAGAACATGCAGATTGAGGCCGTGCTCAATAACGACATCATCGGCAGCGATATGTCCGGCGACGGCCGCAGCGCCAACAATCGCCTGCGCGTTTTCTCTGAGGGACCGGAGGATTCGCCTTCGCGCTCGCTGGCTCGTTATACCAAGGAGGTTGCCGAACGGTACATGCCTTCGATGACGGTGGACCTGATCTTCCGGCGCGACCGGTTTGGCCGCGGAGGCGATCATACCTCCTTCAATCGCGAGGGCTTCGCGGCCATCCGCCTCACCACGCCGAGTGAGAATTACGCCAACCAGCACACGGCTACCGATACCTTCGCCAACGCGTCGGTGCCTTACACTACGCGCGCCGCCAAGATGAACGCCGCGGTACTGGCCAGTCTGGCGCTCGCGCCGAAGCCGCCGCAGGTGTCGCGTCCACGTCCCGCCGGCGGGCAGGGACAAGGACAGGGCCAGGGTCGAGCCGCCGGTGCGCCCGGAGCCACTCCCGGTGCCACGCCCGGAGCTACTCCCGGAGCCGGTGGCCGCCGCGGACCCGGTGGTCCTGGACTGCAGCGCGGGACCGGATACGATGCGGCTCTCCGCTGGGCGATGCCCGACGCGGAACCGGACCTGGCCGGCTTCGCGGTGGTGATCCGCTCCACCACTTCGGCGTATTGGGAGCGCGAAATCTTCGTGGGCAACGTCACCGAGTACACCATCCCGAATCTTTCGATCGACGATGTAGTGATCGGCGTCAAGGCCATCGACAAGGACGGCAACCAGAGCCTGGTGGCGGCGTACGAGCAGGCTCCCATTCAACCTGCCCCCGCTACACCAGCTACACCGGCAACACCCCGGCAGTAGGCGGGAACCGCTTAATCAGGCGTCACCGGCGACGTTCGCGCGACCATTCGGAAACCGTGCGGCCGTCGCCCTTCGCGGTCGAAAAATCGGCCGGCCGCGGCGCTCCGGCGGCAGCCATCGAAGTCCGCAGCGTGGAGCCATCCACCTGATAGATGCCCAGTTGCCGCTGATCGGGATAGTCGATGGCATGCGGTGTCTGCTGCGTATCCACCGCAAACGTGCTCTTCATGAAGGCTTGCTTGCCGGCGAACAGAGTGGTGCCGTTGCCCTTGAAAACGCGCCTCGCCGCCTTGAGGAATTGCGCGTGGATCGGCTTGCCGTCCTGCATGCAGGAAACCATGAACCACTCGCCATCCAGTTCCGCGACCGGCGCGGCGCTCTCGTCGATCCCGCTCCGCTTCCCGGCCGCGGCGCGGTCCTCGGCGCTCTCGCGCTGCAGCACTTCCAGGGCATGGCCGGTCCCCTTCTCCGCGGCGAACTTCTTCGGACGGCTCTTGCCGGTCAGTCCCAGACAGAGCTTCCAGGTATCGCCATCCACCTCGTAAATCCCCAGCGATTTGCTGCCGCTCTCCGGCCCTTTGTCGAACAGCAGGTCGAGCGTCCTGGGAGTCTGCGTCTCGTCGATTGCGAAGCTGCCTTCGTATTCCGCGCCCATGTTCAGGCTGACGAAACGCTCGCCCTGGATCACGATCCGGGAGTTGCCCGTGGGATACTGCTGGCCCTCCATTTCGAGCGTCATCATGTTCCAGGCGCCCTGGAGCTTTTTCAAGTCGCCCTTCATTACCGGACCTCCGCGCTGGTTTCAACCAGCCCTTTGAGTCGCGCCTGGTCGGCCACCATCTTCTTCTTCGCCGACGGCGTGACCAGCGGCTCCATCAAGGCGGCGAACCACTGGTTGTAATGAAACAGCCCGTCGGTATCGAGCCTCGTGCGGCCGTTTCCAAGCGGCGTCAGACGGTAGCTCATCGCGCCGTCGAACTGATAAACGGGCGAGTTGATGGCGATGGTCAGGCGCGAAGGCGGCGCGTACTCGGCAATCCTGGCATCCAGCGTCATCATCATGCCGCCGTTGTTTTCGTCCTTCATGACCCACGTCACCGGCGATCCGGCATGATGGTTGGGCGCGTCGGGATCGCGCACCTCCACCAGCCAGCTCACCCATTGTTTGAGCCGCGGCCCCTCGTCGAGCCAAACCCAGACGCGCTCCGGCGAGGCGGCCAGTTCGATCGAAGTATGAGTCGTCCCGGCGCCGGCGCGATGCGACAAGATCAGCAGCGTCAAGAGCGGCAGCACGATCAGCGATGCCACCACGATAGCCATCCACTTCAGGATCTTCATACCGGCTCTCTCTTCCACCGAAACGCCAACATCGCCGCCGCGGGCACGCCCACCAGCAACGCCCCCACGTACACTGCCGGAGCCGCGCCCGCCGAGCCCCACACGGCAAATGCCGCTGCTGCCGATGCAGCCCACGCAATCGCCATCGCCCTGCGAGAGCTTCCCGCCGTCGCGCCGCAACTCGCCGCCAGCAGGCAGGCGCAAATCACATTGGCCGCCAGAAATCCCGGCGCGCGATCCAGACCGTCCTTCAGAGGGATGAGCGAATAGACGAACTGCCAGAGTCGATCCAGCAGCAGCAGCGGCAGCGCCACGCCGAGTCCAGCCGCGGCCGCCACATGCGCTATCTCGCCGTTCCGCATGCGCAATGCCCAGAGCGGAAACAGGCTGCGGAAGACCTGCCGCCGGTACCAGCGGCGTGCGCGTCGCGGACCCAGGCTGTCGCACAGACAGACGAATTCTTCGTGAAGATCGCCGGCCACGAACTCAGCTTCGTTGTCGCCTGCCGCGGCCCGAAGCAGCAGGCGGGCCATCGCGGGCGGCTTCACTGGGAGCCTCCCGGCAGCGGGAATGACAGTCCTTCCAACATGCTGTTCAGTTCCTGCCTCGACCGGTTGACGGCTTCGATTCCGGCGCCGGTGAGACGGAAGGATTTCTTGGCGCGGCCGCCGCGTTCCGGCGTCGGATCGCTGAGCGCGGCGGACAGCAGACCCTTCTCCTCCAGCCGGTCCAGGGTCGCATAGACGGCGCCGATGCTGGCATCGCGGCCGGTCCGTTCGGCGATTTCCCGGCGGACCCGCATACCGTACGCATCGTCGCCCAGCCGCAGGATCGCCAGCAGCACCAGGTGTTCGAATTCTCCGACTGACTCCCCTTTTGCCACGATTTCTACATACTAGAGAAAATACTTCTGGTAGTCAATACTTTTCCGTGCTACTCTCCCGAAATGCCAAATCCCGTTGTTCATTTTGAGATCGGCTGCCGCGATACGGCGCAGTCCGCTCAGTTCTACAATTCCCTGTTCGGCTGGAGCACTGCCGCCATGGGACCTGCCCTGATGATTCAGACCGGAGATTCCCAGGGAATCCCGGGCCACTTCACCGCGCTCGGCCACGAACCGTTCCACTACACGTTGTTCTACGTGAATGTGGACGATATCGAGGCGTACATTGCCAAGGCCCAAGGCTTGGGCGCCAAGGTCGTTGTGCCCAAGGTCGACATTCCCGGCTATGGCAGCTTCGCCTGGATTGCCGACCCGGACGGCAACACGGTAGGACTCTGGCAGCCGGCGTAAACGAGTCACTCCACCATACGGTGACTCGCCGTGGCGTCGAGATCCAACTTGTAAATTTTCTTGAGCTCGGCGATCAGTTTGAGGCTTTCCTTGCTGAAGGGGGCCTTACCCTCGAAGGCGTGCAGCACGATGCCTTCGAGTACGTCGCCCAAGGTCATATCCTTGTACTCGGCGAAACCCTTCAGCACTTTGAGAATCCGTTTCTCCATGCGGACGCCGGTCTGAATGCGTTCAATCTTGAGTTTGCTGTTTTCTTTTTTCATTCCGTGAATCCGAACAACATAGCCTGCGCCGGGGCGACCAGGGGCGCCGCTTCGGTCAGGCTCATGGCCTTCCCCGCTGTCTGTGTTTGTGGAATGTGTTCTTCTGACCAGAAGAAGCGTGAGTTCATTCAATAATCGCCGATGATGTTGCGGCCCTGAAATGCAGCCCAATCGATCTGCGGCATATAGAGGTGCGGCTCGGCGCCGCGTTCCCGAATACGCCACTCTAGGCGCTCGTTGACCGCGATATGCATCGCGCGGCCGCAATGTGCGCAAGAGGTGGCAATCTCCACTTCCAGCTTCTCTTTTCGAAGGCGCCCTTGCACGAAGGGCGTTACAAAAGAGTCCTCCGCTCAAGCACCGAAAATGCGCTCGCCGGTACTGAAAGTGAGTTGGTGGGGAGTGGGGTCGCTGGTGATCGGAAAGGCCCAACTCACTGCTCCGGCCGAATTCCGCACCAGAAAGAAGAGGTTCTTCTCCAGGTCATCGAGCAGTCCGGTTACTACCGGCAGATCGAGATTCGTGGCAATGCCAATCTGTTCGGCGCGCAAAGGCTTGCCGCCGTTCCGCGGCAATTCGCGAACCACGAAATTGCGGACGGTGTGGTGAAGGGGGGTCAGAAACGCAAGACGTTCTTGCATTCCTAAAGTGTACCAGAGTACCGTGGTACTCACGTACCACGGTACCGCAGTGGGTGCAGCTTAGAATGTCAGACGGAGACCCAATTGAACGTTGCGCATGGCACCGGCGCTTCGGATGGTGCCGAAAGCGGCGGAACTGAGGGTGCCGGTGGGGCCGCTCAGATTCACCATGTTGAAGGCGTTGGTAAACTCGCCGCGAGCCTGCAGCGTGATCCGCTCCCTGAACTTGAAGTTGCGGAAGATGCCCAGGTCCACGTTGCGGGTACCGGGTGCGCTCAGTACGTTGCGGCCCAGATTGCCGTCCGTGCCCGTGGCCGGCGCGCCGAATGCCGCCGTGTTGAACCAGGCGTTGCTGGCGTCGCTGCGCGAACGGTTCGGGTCCAGGTACCAGCTTCCCACCACGTTGGCGCGGTCGTTGTTGTTGCCGTCCAGATTGACGTCGCTGCCGCGCGTGATGTTGAACGGCGTGCCGCTCTGGAACGTGGCGATGGCCGACAGTTCCCAACCGTTGATGACGTTGCGCACGAAGGGGTTGGTCTTGCCAAAGTAATCCATGTCCCAAATCAACGACGCGTTTGCCACCTGACGGCGATCGTTGTCGGAACGGCCGCGGTCCAGCGACATGTTGTGATAATCCTCCGTACTGCCATTGGTGGTGTTGTTGTCGAGCTGCACATCTTCCAGATCCTTGGACCAGGTATAGAAGCCCTTGGCGCTGAAATGGTGCATGAAGCGCTTTTCCACCGTGATCTGCATCGCGTTGTACGACGTGTTCATCACCGATTCCACGGAGAAAATATTCGACAGAACATTCGTGTCGATCGGCCGGCGTGCGTTGACGTTGCCCGTCGTGGCAGTAGCGTTGTAGAAGGGGTAATTCAGATCGACGGCGAAGGGGAGACGGTGGCCGAGCGAGCCGACGTAGGCAGCCGTCACGGTCAGATCCTTGGTGATCTGGCGCTGCACGGATAGATTCAACTGATACGTGTAGGGCCAGCGATAGTCCGGCGCGACGCCGTAGATGGCGGCCGGCAGAATGAACTGCGGGTTCGACGGGTTGTAGCTGTACGGGAAGGGATTGACTCCGCCGGGCAGCAGGCCGTAAGGATTGGTCAACGACTGCACGTTGTTGAACTGTTCGCGCACCGAGAAGGGCTGATAGTTCGACGTGGAGTTCCACTCGTTGCCGGATACGCTGCCGTAGAACAGACCGGCGGCGGCGCGGACCGAAGTCTTGCCGTTGCCGAACGGATCCCACGCGATGCCGACGCGCGGCGAGAAGTTGGTCTTCTGCGCCGAAACGATACCGCGGCCAATCCCCTTGTCGCCGGGGACCAGCAAACCCGTGGGAATGTTGGCGCCCTTCAGGACGGTGGATTGGACGCCCTGTTCGAAGGTGGATTCGCGATCAAACTTATCGGTGGGCGGCGTTTGCAGGTCCCAGCGGAGACCCAGGTTGAGAGTCAGGCGGGGGGCGATGCGGTAGTCGTCCTGGAAGAAGAGGGCGGCCTGCCAGAAGTTGTCCATGGCCGTGATGGGCGCGTCCTGGTTCATGGTTACGGGCAGACCGAGCACGAAATCGGCCAGTGCGTTGCCGCTGAAAGCCGCGCCCAGCTTGGTGTTGGCGGTCTTGGCGCCGGTGAAGCTGAAGACGCCGTAGTTGTTGAGCAGGGTCTGCTGAATGTCCTTATCCAGCGCCAGTTCTCCGCCGAACTTCAGCGAATGGCGGCCCATGGTCTTACTGATCTGATCGCGGCTGGAGTAGAAGTTGGTGCCCGCGGTGGGCCCGGAGATAGCCTGCGACAGCGTGAAATAACCGGTGACCGTGATCTGCGGCAGCGAGGGTGTGCCCTGCACACCGAAGCTGGAGCCGAGGTCGCCCAGCGACTGTTCCGGCGTGCTGTGGCGTCCGCCGAAATTGCGCGTGTACGTGAGCCAGAACTGATTCACGGTGCTGGCGCTGATGCTGAACGTGTCGCTCAGATTGACGTTGTACTGGCGCCAGTCGAAGTTCTGCGTGGACCAGGGAATGTTGCCGCCGGGCGACTGGGAATTGTGGCCGGCGGTGTCGAAGAAGGTGCCGCTCAGGCGATTGCGATCGCTGATGGAATGATCAATCTTCACCAGGTATTCGGCGGTGTTGTAGGGATTGGGAATGGTCCCCTGCCAGAAGTTGTTGGTCAGGTTGGAGGCCGGAATGTACTTGGCGAGGATGTTCTGCGCCGTGGGGTCGAGGCGATTCTTGGGGATCACATTGCCGGGGAAGACGACGCTGTTCAAGGGATCGACAGGCGACACTTTGGACTGCGAAAAATCGCCGCCGCGCTCCAACGTGGTGGGGACGATGGCGCTATTCAGGAAGGAACTCTGAATCTGGCGGAGCCCGGAATACGTGCCGAAGAAGAACGTCTTATTCTTACGAATGGGGCCGCCCACGCTGCCGCCGTACTGGTTGCGATGCAGCGGAGTGAAGGTCAGCGCGCCCCAATTGTAGGCGTTCAAATCGTTATTGCGGAAGAACTCAAACAGGGAGCCGTGGATCTGGTTGGAGCCGCTGCGCGTGATAATGTTGATCACGCCGCCGGCGAAGCGTCCGTATTCGGCGCTGTAGCTGTTGGTGACGACGCGGAACTCTTCCACCGCGTCGGGGTTGGGCGCGATGTTGCCGGTGTTGCGCAAGCCGGTCATGTTGGTGCCGCCGTCCAGGTAGTAGTTAACCGAGCCGAGACCGCCGTCCACGCCGCCATTGATCATGGTGCGCTGTTCGGGGTAGCCGAGTACGATTCCGTTACTGGTGGAGGAGACGCCTGGAATCAGGTTGAGCAGCGAATAGACGTTGCGGCCGACAATCGGCATGGTGGTGATTTCGGCGTTTTCCACCGTGCGGCCGATCTGTGCGTTTTCCGTGTTGACCAGCGGGGCAGCGGCGGTGACGTCGATTTCTTCCGTCATGGTGCCGACGTCGAGCGAGGCGTCCACGCGGGCGGCCACGCTCACGTCGAGCGTGATGCCCTTCTGCACGAACTTCTTAAAACCGGTAGCCGCGACTTCCAGCGTGTAACCGCCGACCGGCATGAACTCGAAGCGATACTGGCCTTCCTGATTGGTCTGCGCGGTGCGCGCCTGGTTGGTGCCGACGTTGGTGGCCGTAACCTGAGCGCCCGGCACAATGGCTCCGGACTTATCAGTCACGGAGCCGTAAAGAGTTGTGGTAGTTTGCGCGTTCAAAAGAAGCGCGCTCCCAAAAAGCGACAAAGCGAGCAATCGCAATACAAGCTGCTTGAACATTTCCAACCTCCTGGTTGAGCCGCGGCGAACCTTCCTTGGCGCTCGTCCCACGGTTACCTTCTTATTTCTGCCCCTGTAACTTCAACAACGTTTCCAACAGGTAATAATCGCCGTAGACCAGCATGCCGTCGTTGGGCCGTGTACTGCTGCCGTGACGGAGGACGCCGGGCGGCGTTGTATCGCCGGGACCGACCGGTGCGAGATACCGGTCGATCAGCGACTGTACAATCGTTTCGCCGTCGCGGCGGTATTGCGCCGCGCGCGCCGGGTCTGGAACGAGTTCCGAGAGTTGAATCAGGCCGCCGGCCAGAATGGCGGCTGCCGAGGAATCGCGATTGCGGTAGAAGACGCCTTCATCGTCGAAGTCGTACCACGGCACGCCGTCGGCTGGAAGACGGACCAGGGCGAACTTGGCGGCCTTCTCCGATACGGCCAAGAGAGCCGGATCGTGCGTGGCGCGGAATGCTTCGGCGAAGCCGTAGACGGCCCACGCCTGTCCGCGCGCCCATGCCGAATCCGAGGAGAGGCCCTGATGGGTGTGCGTGAAAACCATCTCGCCTCGCGGCGTACGATTGGGGAAATCCAGAACCTTCTCGCTCGACGTGAACTTCTGCCGGTCGTCGCCAGGGTTATAGTGCACCGACTGAGCCACCGAACCATCGGGCCGCACCAGCCATGCCGCGGCGCGCAGAGCATGCTTGTGACCGAGGTCGCTCCACGCGGCGTCGCCGGTCTCTTTGGATGCCCACCACCAGATCTGCAGATTCATCATGGTGTCGATGATGGTGTCGTCGCCGTTCACGCCCCAACTGGAGACCAAGTTGGTGAGCGGGTTGTAAAGCTGCTTGAGGCGGGCGGCGGCGCGCAGACCTTCGGCGCGATACTTGGGGTCCTTGGTGGCCTCGAAGGCCAGCACCGACGAGTAGAGATTGAGGAAGCCGGTATCGTGGTTCTGCTTATCCTGCATGCCGGCGATGCGCGACGTCCACAACTCGGCCCACTGTTTGTAGCGGACATCGCGCGTGAGGCCGTAGAGCTTCCACAATTCGCCGGTCCAGAATGCGCCCGTCCAGAAGTAGCCTTTTTGCGCCTTCCATTCGCCCGTAACGCCATTGCCTTCGCTGAAGAAGCCGGTACCGTTGAACTTGTCGACCGTGCCCGGCGCCGACTCCTTCACGAGCGGTTCGAACCTGGCGGCGGTCCGGTCGGCAGCCTTCCGCAGCAGCGCAATCGCCTCGGCGTAGGTGCGCTTGCCGGTGCCGGCGCGCAGCGTATCGGACGGCGCGCTTTCGGCTGCCGCTTCGTGAGAGAGAAGCTCGACCTTCACCGGGCCGTTGGCGCGCAGACTCAGGTCCTTCAGGCAGGCTATGAAAGTCTCGCGCGTGGGCCGTGCCGGCGGCAATGACAGGGTGCCCGCGCTCTGCCGTTTGTCGGGCTGCTCGCTATTGATCACGAGGCGCTCGCTATTCTCCTGGTCCCACATGGCGACACCGTAGAGATGCGCGACGCCATTGCGAGGCTTGAGGGCCAGCAGACGATTGGCCTCATCGGCACTCACCGGACCGGCCTCTTCGGCGGGCACGATCACGCCGACTCCCAGATTCTCGTCGGGCAGATCCACCAACTGCGCCTTGGTGCCCGACACCACGACCTGATGGCCCCATGTGGCGACCACGCCGGCGGCGTCGAGATTCCCGGTGACGGGCTTGAGCGGAATCCCGGTGACCAGCGCCACGCCGTCGCCGTTCCTCACGCTGATGCGATGCTCGAAGCCGTGCTCGCCGGCCCACTGCGTGATGCGGCTGGTGAGATCGACCGTGTGGCCGCCTACTTTCCAGCCGGTGTATTCGAACTCCAGAATCGAGCGCACGGGGCCCGTCGAGATCACCTTCCACTTGCGGTCCGCGACCTCCGCAATAGGGACTGCCTTGCCGTCGACCAGCGCACCAATTCCGGCCACGCCGAGGGCCTTGCCGATGCCGTAGATATCGCGGCCGAAGGGACTCTCCTGGTGGTACACATACTCGGGCGATGCGAACAGATCCAGATACAACCCGGGACGCCGCTTGCCGTAGATATCGATGGCGTTGCGCTTATCGAAGTAGATGCGCCATGCAATCTCTTCCGATTCCCAGCCCGGCCCTTCGTAGTGCACCGCGAATTTGGCGTCGGTCCGCCGCTGGTATTGCGAGCGCAGCCGCTGGATGGTGGGAGCATCGCCATAGGCCAGCGTCACGATGCGGGTCTGATTCGGCTTCAGGTCGATCTGAAAGGCCAGTTCGTCCCACTTGCCGTCGCCATCGAGGTCGTCTGCCTGCGAGGCGAGTTCGGTGGTCTGGAGAGTGGCGGCATCCTGCGCCAGAGTGGCGGCGTCGCTGGTGGTGACGATGACTGCGCCGGCCGCAAAGTCCTTGGCGATGGCCTTCAGAGAGCTTACCGGCACGACTACATTCTGGGCCACGCGCGTTTCGGCGCTCGGATTGGTGACCGCCAGTTTCAGGACCTTGATATGGGGCGCTGCGCCGGCAGCCGCAGCCGCGAGCAGGAGCGCCGCGCAGACCGACAGGGGCCTGACGCGCAGGAACCGCATACTACTTGCCTCCGCGGGAAGCTTCGAGACCGGAGCCGCCGGTGGCATATTCGGGCTGGACGTTGACCACGCCGAACTGCCGGTCGACCACTTCGCGATGGGCGGCCATGATCCAAAGGAAACCGATGGAGTTGCCGGGCGCGGCTACGTTGGGATGGTAGCCTTCGGGCATCACGACGCAATCGCCTTCGCGGACCACCACCACCAGTTCGGGATTGCGCGGGTCCGTATAAACCAGTTGAATGCCCCAGGCGGGCGCCGGCATATTGACGTAAACGTAAGCCTCTTCGAGCGTGGCGCCATGCTCGTGCGGCGGCCACGACGCCCAGTTACCTGGCTCGGTGAAGGTTACGCCGGCGAGGATGCGGCCGGCATCCACATTCTTACCGATGATGATGTTGAGGTCGCGCGAATTGGTGGGACCGCCCGCCTGAAAGTGCATGGAAGGATCTTTGCGAACCTCGGCGTGATTGACGAATTGGACGGGGTAGACGCCGGTGACGGGCGCGGAGATCTCGGCGAGGTCGCAGCCTTGCGGGCCGGGGGTGACGACGACGCGGCTGTCGCGCGGCGCGTAGACGGCGTCATACGGGGTGGCGTCGAAATGGCGATCCGCCGCTTCGACGGTGGCGGAACCGCGCAGGCAAATGAGTCCGGTCTCCCGATCACCGGTGGCGAACCCAAGCGGCGCATCAGTCGCGTCCAGGATGATGCGCCCGTAATGCAGATGG
Organism: Candidatus Sulfopaludibacter sp.; assembly: GCA_035551455.1. Classification (GTDB taxonomy): domain Bacteria; phylum Acidobacteriota; class Terriglobia; order Bryobacterales; family Bryobacteraceae; genus Sulfopaludibacter. Next base: position 1,199 of record DASZMZ010000135.1, on the reverse strand, counting down.
CGGACTGCCGCCGTACCAGGGGCTAGAGACGTGGTCCTTCCCTTCGCGCGGTCCGTTCCACGTCTGACGCAAGCTGCTTCGCTCAGAGGATAAGCGACGGTGCTCATTTGCCACTCCAGTTCACAATGTGAAATGCTCTGTACCGCATTCCGTAACTGAGTCTATTTCGTTACAAACGGAGTGTCAATACCGAAATAACACAAAAATGAACTTCACTGTACTACAATGTGAAACAACATGACTCTCGGTCCGGCGGTTGAAGCAGGCGGTGTGCGGGTCTTGCACAAGACTTTGGACATCCTGGAAACCATCAAATCGAAGGATGCAGGCTTCAAACTGGCCGAACTGTCGCGCACGGTGGAACTGCCCAAAGCGACGGTCTATCGCATTCTGACTACGCTCGAAGGCCGCGGATATCTGGACCGTGCCTCGGACGGAACTTACCGCATGGCGAAGAAGCTATTCGACTTGCAGCGCTCCGAATCCGAAGAGCAGATTCTGAACCGCGTGGCGAAGCCGATCATGGAACGCACCGTGGAGGCTACCAAGGAGACGGTGAACCTGGGCATCCTGGATGCGGGCGAGGTGGTGGTGATCAACACCGTGGAGAGCCCGCAGGCGGTGCGCATGTCCTCAAAGATCGGCAACCGGCGGCACCTGCATTCCACCGCGCTCGGCAAGATATTTCTAGCGGGACTGCCGGAGAAGGAATTCCTCAGGCTCATCCGCATGAAGGGTCTGCCGCGACTTACCGAATTCACGCTGGTCACGAAGGCGGCGGTGATCGACGAGATCCGCCGCGTGAAAAAACAGGGCTGGGCGATGGACAATCAGGAGAACGAGATGGAGGGACGGTGCATCGGAGCGCCCATCGTGGCGCCGGATGGCAGGGTGGTGGCCGCCCTCAGCATCTCGGGTCCTGTGTTCCGCATGGATATGGCACGCGCCACCTCGCTGGTGCCGCAATTGCGTGCCTTCTGCGCCGAAATGTCCGCGGCGCTGCGGGTCGGATAGGGCCGAGCGGAGGAAAGGCGACAGGGTCGAAAAAACCTCCTCCTCCGAAAACATATTCACCCTCACCGCGGAGGCGCGGAGGCACAGCCCGGCATAGCCGCAACCAAAAGTGTGAGCGTTCCAGAACTCGGGTAGATTGGGTTTGTCTAGAACGACAATCACCCGAGGAGGAACGCCATGAACGA
>DASZMZ010000134.1:0-30440 GCA_035551455.1 Candidatus Sulfopaludibacter sp. | reverse complement strand
ACCATGAAGAGGCGGAAAAAGTCCGGCGTCGTGGGTCCCATCCGTTCCGTGGCCTGCTCGTAATACTCCACACCCATTCGCGGATTGAGCTGCGGGTCGGCCCAGCCGAAGTACATTAAGAGCTTGCCGCCGTGTTTGCGGAAGGCCGAAAGATCGGGATCGTTGGCGTCCAAAATCTGCCGCAGTTCTTCGAGGCGCGGCGGATCCTTATCGATGTCGAAGAGGCTGAAGGCGCGGGCCGAATCCATTTCGCCGGCGGCGTCGCGGATCCACGGCACCATGTAGCGTTGGAAATTGTAGCCGTACGATGTCCAGGCTCCGGGAGCATTCGGCCGATTGACCTCCTGCCCCAGCCAGGCGCTTTCCGCGCCCACGGGCCAGCCCGGGAAGAAGCGTTTTCCGTTGCTCATCACGTCGCCGTAAATGTGCTCGAGCGACGAGATTTGATCGGCGGTGAAGCAGCCGGGCTGGTCGCCCGTGGTGCACTTGGGCAGGTCGCGGGCGGGCTGGAAATCACAGCGTCGAGGATCATCGATGAGTCCGTCTTTGAGGCCGTCCTTGGCGTCGCATTGTTCGTAGACTTTGGCGGCCAGCAAGTCCAACTTCGATGCCGGAAACGGGGTCGCGTTGAGGGCCTTCATCCAGTAGGCGCGCGCCAGGTGGGTCCCGGTTTGATAGACGGAGGGCGCGCCGGCGATGATGCCATCGAAGTCTTCGGGGAAGCGCTGGGCGAGCGTCATGGCCTGGCGGCCGCCCTGCGAGCAGCCCTCGTAATACGATTTGGTGGGCGCTGCGCCGTAATAGGTGCGCGCCAGCAGCTTGGCCGTTTCGGCCGTGACGTGGAGGGAACGGAAGCCGAAATCGAGCAGCTCTTGACGGTTGAGCGCGAAGCTGGCGCCCGGCTCCCGGGTCGCCGAGTGTCCGGTATCGGTGGCAGCGGTGACGAAGCCGGCCTTCAGCCCCTTGGCCCGGCTGCCTGCGCGACCGGCCCCATCGAAGGTCTCGCCGGCCCAGCCGCCGTTGCCGAACATGTAGAGGCGACCGTTCCACGCCGACGGGAGGTTGACCTCGATATTGAGTTCGGGCTGCGCCATCATGCTCACGCGGCAGTGCTCCGGGACGCCGGCCGCGGCGGGAATCACCACCGCGCTGACCACGGAGAGATCCAGGCTGGTGAGCGTTCGCAGGTCCTTACAGGCGCCGGCGGGCTTGCGGCTCGAGGCATCGGCGGAGAGTCCGCCGAACGGTTGAGCGTGGAGCGCCGCCGCGCAAATCAGGATTGTCAGAAATGGACGCATGGTCTCCTCAGGCACGAGTCAGATAGTGGACGCCGGTCGGGTCGTCAGGCGCGAATGGCGGAGGGGCCGCCGGCCGCGGACTGTTGGCCATCATCCGGCCAATCCGCTCCATGGCGAAACCCATGTCGGTGATGTAACTGCGGCGGGCTTCGGTGGCCCAGCCGTGGCGGTGGAGGCATTCCAGAATGTCTTCGCCGTGCAGAAAGTCGGATGGCTGGACGTTGCGGACTTGCTGGTATGTGTCCATCTGGATGGCTTTGGAGAAGCCGCTGGAGGTGATATCGATAATCCAGTGCGCGATGGCGCTCTCGCGGGCGGACTCGGCGGCCAGAGCTTCCACGGTGGCCGCCGGAAGATACATCAGCAAGCCTTCGGTGATCATGAGCGACGTAGCCGAGCCTGCCGCCGTGTAGAGAGTGCGGCGCTGCGACGGGTCGTTGAGGTCCACCGTCAGACGCTCGCGGCGACAGTGCGGTGTCTCGCCGGACATCAGCGCGTCCTTGTAGTCCAGCATGTCGGCGAAATCCACTTCGATCCAGCGCAGGTCCGCCGGCAGGTCCATGCGCCAAGGCCGCGTATCGAGTCCGCAGCCCACGCTGAGCACGGTGGCGATGGCGCCCGATGCCAGCGAGGCAAGCAGCAGTTCATCCAGAAAATGGCTGCGGATGGCGATTCCGAAGCGCATCATTTCGGCGCGCGGCAAGGCTTCGAGGATCGCCCGGCCGCGGTCTCCCGCCAGGCGCGCGGCGAACGGGTCGTGCACGAAGCCGTCGGGGCATTCTGCTTCGAGCGCCCGGCAGGCGGCTACCATGAGTGCTGTATCGCTGACGTGGTTGATCTCGCCGGATGCGGGTGACATGGGTTAAGCCAGCGCCTTTCCGTAGAGCACCAGCAGGCGCGCCCAGGCTTTTTCGGCGCCGGCCTCATTGTAGACTTGCGAGTCCGGCGGGCACCAGCCGTGCGCACAGCCTTCGTAGACTTCGATCTCGGCGGGAAGTCCGGCCTTGGCGAAGGTCTCCTTCAGGGTCACCTTGTCGTTGGGCGAGCGCGCATCGTCGTTGGCCGCAATGGCCACCAGGAATTGCGCCTTGCTTTTGGCGGCTTGGAGGTGCGGACTGTTGGGCTGATCGGTTACCAGGGGGGCGCCATGGAAGGAGCCCACCGCGCCCACACGGTCCGGCACCGCGGCAGCCGTGCGGAAGGCAATCGGACCGCCCATGCAATAGCCCTGGGTGCCGACCTTTCGATTCTTGGCGACCGGCGTCTGCGTGTCCAGCCACGCGATGAAGGCCTTGGCGTCCGTCATGTGCGTGGTCTCGTTGAGGCTTCGCGCGAGGGGCATCACTTCCTGAATGGGAGTGGCGCCGCCCTTGTCCGCGGTGGGAGCCTTCTTGGTGCGGTAGAAAGGATTCACGACCAGCACCGCGTATCCCGATTCGGCAAGCCGCTTGCCCATCTGGCGGAATGCCGGGCGCAGTCCGAAAATGTCCGGCCACATCAGCACGGCCGGGGCAGTGCCGCTGGCGGGATGCACGAAGTAGCAATCGGCCACGCCGTCCGGCGTTTTCACATTGACGTCGGACTCGGTGACGGTCACGGCGTTGGCCGCTTGGGGCAGCATCATGGCGATGCCGGCACCCAGGATGGCGCCGAACTGCTTCCGCGTCACCATGCCGAGAGCTTCGAACTGTTTCCGGTCGTCTTCAAAATGATCTTGATCGCACATAGACCCTCCTCTTTATCGCCGCAGGCGTATCGCAATTATACCCGCACAGACTGCTTGCAATCGAACTATAGGTATAGTAAGGTTGACAGCAAGTATAGTAGCCTATGCCACAGCCAAAACTTACCAAACTCGAACTCCGCATCATGGAGGCGGTGTGGACGCGCGGAGCCTGTTCGGTTCGGGAGATTCAGGAAGCGTTTCCCGAACCTCGCCCGGCCTACACCACCATTCAGACCACGGTCTACCGGCTGGAAACGAAGAAAGCGCTGCGGCTGGTGAAGCGCATCAGCAACGCCAACATTTTCGATGCGGCGATCACGCGCGACCAGGCACAGAAGCGGCTGATCGACGAACTGCTGAGTCTTTTCGGCGGCCGCACTAAGCCGGTGATGGCGCATCTGGTGCAATCGGGCAAACTCACGCTCGAAGACGTGAAAGAAGCCGAGGAGGCGCTGAAGCAGATGGCGCGAAAGGAGAAATCCAAATGACCTACAGTTCCGTTGTTCCGCTGGCCCAGCATCTGTGGGAATCCACATGGTTCGTGGCCGCTGTCTGGTTGCTCACACTGTTGCTGCGAAAAGAAGCAGCGCGCTTCCGGTACTGGCTGTGGCTGGCGGCGTCGGTGAAATTTCTGATTCCGTTTGCCCTGCTGGTGAACACGGGCCGGCATATTCCGGTGGCCGCTGCGCCGGCGGCCGTGCTTCGCTCACTGCCGAGGGTCGCGGAGAGCGCGGCGCCTATGACCGCCGCTGTTCTCCCCGCTCCCGCGCAGCCGGCCTTGCCGCCGTTTCTGCTGCCCGGCATCTGGCTGTGCGGATTCCTGATTGCGGGCTCTTCCTGGTCTCGCAAATGGCGCGACTTGCGGCGCGCAGTCCGGGCTGCTACGCCCGTGACCTCTCATCTTTCGATTGGCGTGCGGCTCTCCGATTCACGGATGGAGCCAGGAGTCGCCGGCATCTGGCGCCAGGTTCTGCTACTGCCGCGGGGCATCGCCGACCGGCTCACGCCGGCACAATTCGCGGCCGTCCTGACACACGAACTGAGTCATGCGCGCCGCCGCGACAATCTGGCGATGGCAGTACACGCGCTGGTGGAGACGCTGTTCTGGTTCCACCCCTTGGTATGGTGGATCCGCCACCGCCTGGTGGAGGAGCGGGAGCGGGCCTGTGACGAAGACGTTGTGGGCCGGGGCGCGGCTCCCGAGGTGTATGCCGAGGGTATCCTCAGCGTATGCCGTTTCTATGTGGAGGCGCCCGAAACCTGTGCCTCCGGGGTGACCGGCGCCGACCTGAAGAAGCGGCTACAGGAGATCATGACGCACCGGATTGCGCGGAAGCTGACCTGGACCAAGCGCCTGCTGCTGGCCTCGGCCGCGATGCTGTCCGTCGCTGCGCCGCTGACGATCGGCATGCTCCACTCGCCTTCGCTTCGCGCCCAGAGCGCCGCCGCCGCGAAGTTCGAAGTAGCGTCGGTGAAGAGGAACAATTCCACGGATGCGCGCGGCATGAGTTTCCAGACGCAGCCGGGCGGCAGGCTGGTGGTCACCGGCGTCCCGCTGTATATTCTGATCGAGTGGTCTTACGGACTCGACATTCAATCGGTGCGCATGTCGGGCGCGCCGGAGTGGAGCCGGTCGGAACGGTACGACATCGATGCGCGGGCGGCGGCGCGCGCGATTCCCGCCGACCTGACGGCCCGGGAACGGGAGAATCGCATGCGGCCGATGCTGCGCAGTCTGCTGGCCGACCGCTTCCACCTTGTGGTGAGGGCCGAACAGAAGGAACTGCCGGTGTACGCGCTGACCGTGGCGAAGGGCGGCGTGAAGATGGAAAAATCCGACGTGCAAGAAAAGGACTGCGGCCCCGACGTTCCGTGCCATGGCTTCATGGGGGGACAGGGTCGCGGCGTTCACGGTAAGGCCGCCAGCATCGCGGACCTGATCGGGTTTGTCGAGAACTGGAGCGACCGGCCGATGGTGGACCGCACTGGGTTGAGTGGGCTTTTCAATATGAATACCGATGGATGGGTGCCGATGCGGGGACCGGGAGGCGGATCGGAGGGGCTGGACGAGCCTACCCGTCCCACGTTGTTTACGGTCTTCGAGAGGCAGCTTGGTCTGAAGGCGGAGCCGGAGCGGGCTCGCGTGGAGGTGTATGTGGTGGAGCGGGTGGATCGGCCGACGGAAAACTAGGCAAGGGCTCCGCCCTTGAAATCCCGGCGGGATTTGGGAGTCAGAAGCCAGAAGTCAGGAGTCAGAATGCGTGCACGTGAATGGTAGGAGAATCTACTCACTCAAATATCGTCGCCAGCTTCGCCAGGACTTCGTCCATAATCGCGGCGGGAACGCTTTCCAGTTTCTTGCCGCCGCGTGCGCCGAGGTCGAGGGCGCGGGGCTGATCGCAGCGGACAACGCCGGTTGTCTTGGTTCCGGCGCCTGTCAGCGGCACGGCGAAGCCGGCTGTCCGCGCGAAGCTACCGCCGCTGGTAATGGGGAGGACCACGGGCACTTTGGTGACGCGGTTGAATGCTTCCGGCGAGACGATCAGGACCGGGCGGCGGCCCTTCTGCTCATGCCCTTCCGTGGGATCGAGACCGACCAGCCAAATGTCGCCCCGTTTCATCAGATGAGTTCGCCGCCCGCCGGCTTGCCGCGGAGCCACTCACGATCTTCTTTGCTGCGCGCCGCCTTCGGATTGCATTGGGCCAGGAGTTCGTCGAGGGTGTAGCGGGGCCGGTGCTGCGGCTCCACGACGAGCCTGCCGCTTTCGACCGCGATCCCGACCTGCACTCCTGGCCGCAGGCCGAGGAGGTCGAGCAGCGCGGGTGGAACGGCCAGCATGACCGAGCCGCCGACCTTGCGCAGATTCGTGGTGTGCATTGCAGTTGTTCTCCCAGTTATATTTTAGTATAACCGCTGAGGAGATGGGACCCGTTGCGCGACGAGTCCCGGTTGCTTTCCTTCTTGGCTTCGTACCGATCAGCGGTACGCCTCCTTCCGGTTCAGCACGCGGGAGATTTCCAGGTAGTCGCCCTTGTCGCGGAAGAAGACGCGGTGGTCCTGAGCGCGGGGCCGGATCAGGGGCGGCTCGACATCCCGAAGCTGCTTGGTGTTGCCCTCGCCGGTCTGGGCGTAGCGCGCCAGTGTCTTGAGAATCTGCAGGGCGATGGGCTGCTCAATACCGCGAACGTCGGCCTTGGCCTGTTCGGTCCTAACGAGGCGCTTAGCCATTGCGGCGTGTTGCGTCTCCCGGTAGCGGCTCCTGCCCCATCTTTTCCCAGTCGGCCATGGTCAAGCCGAAGTCCGCCAGAACTTCCTCATGCGGAATCGGCTGGTTGTGCTTGAGCCATTCATCAGCTTCGCCGACGGCCTTGCGTTCAGCATCGCTCAGAGTGTCGCCGTCCTCTTCTGGCGAGACCATCGTTTCCAGCAGATGAACCACGGCGGCGAGCTGGCCAGGGCCGAGCTGGTTCAGCAAATCGTGGGCGTGCTCTAGATCAGCGGCCATTGTGTTCTCCCATAGAGCGGTTTTTGCGCGAAGCGCCGGCGGCTATTAAAGAATTAGTCAGCTTGGCGACGGCCTTCTGGCCCCGCTCCGGTAGCGTCGAGATCATCTGAAATCTCTTCAACTGCCGGCGGGCTTCGGGATCTTCCTTGACCCGTTCGGCGGGTGATGCGATGACTTCCGCACTACGTATGCTCTCAGAGTCGCTCGCAAGAGGTCCAGCGGGGTTCCCCGAACCGTGAGGCCCCCGACTGCAAGGTTTTTCCCCAGGAGACCGTTTTCCATGGCGCGCATCCCGGACGCAGATATCGAGCGGTTGAAGCAGATCTCGCGCCAACGGCTGGTGTAAGCGCAGGGACCCAGAAAGCGATCGCTCAAATTGAGCGGCGCGACGAGTCCCTGTTTACCAGTTACCCCGCCAACTGGCGCAGGACGTAAGGCAGAATGCCGCCGTTGCGGTAATACTCCACTTCCTGCGGAGTATCGACGCGGACGCCGACGGTGAATGTGGTCTCCTTGCCGTCATCGGCGACGGCGCGCACTTGCGCCTTTCGACCGCCCCCGTTTAGCGATGCCGCGACGCCTTCGATGTGGAATGTCTCCCGCCCCGTCAAGCCCAAACTGGCCGCATTTTGCCCATCCAGGAACTGCAGCGGCAGCACGCCCATGCCCACCAGATTTGTGCGGTGGATGCGCTCGAAACTCTCCGCGATCACGGCTCGGACGCCGAGCAGCATCACACCCTTCGCCGCCCAATCGCGCGACGAGCCCGAACCGTATTCCTTCCCGGCGAGGATCATCAGCGGCGTGCCTTCCTGCTGGTATTTCATCGACGCATCGTAGATGTACATCTGCTCGCCGTCCGGCAGGTGGACCGTCCAACTGCCTTCCGTGCCCGGCGCCATCTGATTGCGCAGGCGGATATTCGCCAGGGTGCCGCGCACCATCACCTCATGATTGCCGCGGCGCGCGCCGTACGAATTGAAGTCCTTCGGCTGCACGCCCTGCTCCATCAGATACTTGCCCGCGGGACTGTCCTTGGCGATATTGCCGGCCGGGGAAATATGATCCGTGGTTACCGAATCGCCCAGCATGGCCAGTACGCGCATGGCCTTCAGGTCCTTTACGGAGGTCGCCGGATCCACCATATGGTCGAAATACGGCGGCTTCTTGATGTACGTCGATTCCGTATCCCACTGGAACGTGCCGCCGGTGGGCACCGGCATATTCTGCCAGTTCAAATCGCCATCGAAGGCATGCGCATATTCGTTTTCGAACATCGCGGTGTCGATCGCCTGCGCCACCGTGGCCCGCACCTCTTCCGTCGTCGGCCAGATATCGCGGAGATAGACAGGCCGGCCGTCGGATCCGGTGCCCAGCGGATCGGTCGTCATGTCGATGTCGACCGTGCCCGCCAGCGCGTACGCCACCACCAGCGGCGGCGACGCCAGATAATTGGCCTTCACCTGCGCATTGATGCGGCCTTCGAAATTGCGATTGCCGCTCAGCACGGCGGCCACCACGAGGCCTTCCTTCTGCACGGCGTCCGCCACGGGCTCGGGCAGCGGTCCGCTGTTGCCGATGCAGGTGGTGCAGCCGAAGCCCACAAGGTGGAACTTCAGCTGTTCCAGGTACGGAGTGAGCCCGGCCTGCTTGTAATAATCCATCACTACTTTGGAGCCGGGCGCCAGACTAGTCTTCACCCAGGGCTTCACGGACAGACCGCGTTCGGCAGCCTTCTTCGCTACCAGGCCGGCGGCCAGCATGACCGAGGGATTCGAGGTATTGGTGCAGCTCGTAATTGCCGCGATCACCACCGCGCCGTTGCTGAACGTGGCCGAAGCGCCGTCAATCTCGGTAGTCGCCGATTTCTCCGGACCAGGGAACGCGTCGTGGAAATTCTTCCTCACGCCAGGCAACTCTACCCGGTCCTGAGGCCGCTTGGGTCCGGCCATGGACGGATTCACGGTCGAGAGGTCCAGATCCAGCGAGTCGCTATACTGCGGATCGGGCGTGGCATCGGTGCGGAACAGGCCCTGCTCCTTGGTGTAAGCTTCCACCAGCGCCACCAGGTCTGCCGGGCGATTGCTGAATTTCAGGTAGGCGAGCGTTTCCGCGTCCACCGGGAAGAAGCCCATGGTGGCGCCGTATTCGGGAGCCATGTTGGCCACCGTGGCCCGGTCGGCCAGGCTCAACGCGCTCAGTCCGGTACCGTAGAACTCCACGAACTTGCCGACCACGCCCTTCTTGCGCAGCATCTGCGTGATGGTCAGCACCAGGTCGGTCGCGGTGCAGCCTTCGGGCAATTTTCCGTGCAGCTTGAAACCTACCACGGGCGGCAGCAGCATGGAGACCGGCTGACCCAGCATGCAGGCTTCAGCCTCGATTCCGCCCACGCCCCAGCCCAACACGCCGAGGCCGTTGATCATGGTGGTGTGGGAGTCCGTGCCCACCAGCGAATCGGGATACACGGTGGATCCATTGCGGAACACGACGCTGGCCAGGTACTCCAGGTTCACCTGGTGGACAATGCCGGTATCGGGCGGGACGACGCGGAAATTGCTGAAGGCCGTCTGGCCCCACCGCAGCAGCATGTAGCGTTCGCGATTGCGCTGGAACTCCAGCAGGGCGTTGACGTCGAAGGCGTCCGGCGCGCCGAAGCGATCCACTTGCACGGAATGGTCGATCACCAGATCGGCGGGCATGAGCGGATTGGCGCGGTTCGGGTCCGCGCCCATGGCGGCCAGTGCGTCGCGCATGGCAGCGAGGTCCACCACGCAGGGAACGCCGGTGAAGTCCTGCAACAGAACGCGCGCCGGCATGAAGCTGATTTCTTTATCCTGGGTGGCGGCGCCGGAGGCTACGTAGCGAATGTCCTCGGGCAGCACGCGCTTGCCGTCTTCGCAGCGCACCAGGTTTTCGAGCAGAATTTTAGTGGAAAAGGGAAGGCGGGAAACATTTCCCAGGCCTTGTTCTTCAAGAGCAGCGAGCCGAAAATAATTGTAGTCGCTCGCGCCAACGCGCAGCTTCGCCGCCGCGCCAAAACTGTTTTTTGCCATCAACCTAATTGTGGCATAAGTCTACTGCGGCCCACTCCCTTAAAGCGATTGGCAGACGGTTACGCCGCCTGCGAGCATCTCTTCGATTGCCGCAGCGGAGCCTTGGTCCGTCAACGACGCCACCGCGTCGCTGACTATTGTGGCGCGCTTATTCAACTTGAGCAGGCCGCGGATGGCCCACAGCACGCAGATTTCCGTGACGACTCCGTAGACCACGAATTTCTCGCCGCCGAGTTGCTCGATGATGCGGGACAGATTCTCCGCCTGGAAGACGTCCACCGTCTGCTTTTCGACGATGATCTGCTGCGCGCCTTCGAGTTTCAACTCGCAGGGCCGATTCGGCACCACCACGCGGCGGCTCAGCAGGGTGGCCTCCGCCTTGTGCTGGCCCGTGGCGCCCGCCACGCAGTGATGCGGCCAGGTGCGGAACTCGGGATCGTCTTCGGTGTGCGCGTCCACGGTGGAGATGACCGGGATTTCGTGCTCCGCGGCGTAGCGATTCAGTCGCGCGATATTCCCGGCGATTCGCTCGGCGCCCGGCACATACAAGGCGCCGCTCGGATACAGGAAGTCGAGCTGCGAATCGATATCGAGAAAAATGGTCTTCATCGCAGCAGATTGTGGCGGGTGTTGTCGGTAAGTTCCCGGAGTTCGCGGCTGTAGATGACGGGCCAGGATTCGGCGGGTTCCAATCCGCGCAACGGCTCTGGCAGACTGGCGATCATGGCGGCGGCGCGCTGGCGCGATTGTTCGAGCGTGGGCAGAGGCTCCACCAACTGACCGTTCAGCAGCACGGGACGGAGTAGCGCTTCTCCGCTGCCGCATTCGCCGGACCGCGCAATCACGTCGCGCGTCTCTCCGCGGAACAACTGCTTGGCGCCCGGGACCGTGCTCTTGCCATCGCTGTACTTGGCGGCGAAGCGCTTGATGCCGTGAATGTCCACTTCCACCAGCTTATAGACCGCGCCCATCACGGGAGCGTCCGCCGACGTCGACAGTTGCGTGCCCACGCCGAAGGCGTCCACGGGCGCGCCGGATTGGACGAGGTCGCGAATTTTGTACTCGTCCAAATCCCCGCTCGCCATGATGCGGGAATCGTGCAGACCCGCCTCGTCCAGGATCGCGCGCACCTGCCGCGATTGCGCGTCAAAATCGCCGCTGTCCAGCCGCACGCCCCAGAGCGGCTTGCCGAGTTTGGCGGCGTGGCGCGCGCCTTCGAGCACATCGTAGGTGTCCAGCAACTGCACGGTGTGCTCGCCCAGGGTGCGCTGGAGTTTGCGGAACGCCTCCATCTCGCAGGGGAACGACATCACCCACGAGTGGGCCGAAGTGCCGGACACGGGAATACGATATCGGAACCCGGCGAGCGTGTTGCTGGTGGCGCTGCAGCCTCCGATGTATGCGGCGCGAGCGGCCAGGACTCCGGCATCGGGCGTATGCGCGCGGCGCGTGCCGAACTCCACCACGCTCCGTCCGCCCGCCCCGGCAACGCAGCGCGCCGCCTTGCTGGCGATCAACGTTTGAAACGTGATGGCAGAGAGCAGCCACGTCTCGGGAATTTGAGCTTCCACCAGCGGCGCGCGGATGCTCAGCATGGGCTCGTTGGCGAAGAGGGGGGTGCCTTCGGGTACGGCGAACAGGTCGCCCGTGAAGCGGAAATTGCGGAGGTAGTCGAAGAAGCCGCTGGAGACGGACTGGAATTGCGGCAGGCTCCGCAGGTATGCGATCTCCTCCTCTGAGAAGGAAAGATTGAGGAGGTAATCGACCACCTGGGCCAGCCCCGCCGCCACCACGAAATTGCGATGCGGCGGCAGGCGGCGGATGGTGAGTTCGAACGTGGCCTTCTCTTCGACCTTGCCGGATTCGAAATATCCGGCAGCCATGGTCAGTTCATACAGGTCGGTGAGGAGGCCGTTCATTTTTTCTTCGCGGGAGCCGGCGGCGGAGGAGCCTGCTCTTTCACATCGGACGCGGCCTTCTGCAGATCCTCCACCGCCTTGCTGTCCAATTCATAGATGCTGGGTTCGCCGTCGCGTTGCGCGAAATATTGGTCCAGCGACTTATAAATGGTCACTTTCTCCGTGCGTTTGCCGTTATTGGAGGTGACAGTGGCCTCGAAAACGGGCTGTCCGCCACCTTTTTCCACGAACTTCGTGGCGGTCAAGTCGCGCATTTTGTCGATCAGGTTCTGGACGCTGGAGTTGTCCATGGTCTTCGTGCCGGACATCCATTTGTCGCCGCTCTTGGTGTAGGTGACGCCCTTCAGCTCAATCTTGCCGGGGTCGCTGAAACCGAAATCGAAAACCTTCTTATTGCGGAAATCGTCCAGCGATTTGTTGAGCGCATCGCCCACGTCGCCGGTGATTTTATAGACGCCTTCCACCGCCGAACTCTTGGCAAAATAGGTATGGTCCTTATCCTGTCGGACTTCCAGGGTCTGCGTGCCGGCGGAATCGGAGATGGTCGCCGTGGCAATCTTAGCGGCGGCGGCGAACTTCTTGGCGGCGTCAGCGTCGGGATTCGCCGTGTCCATCTTGGCGTCCTTCAGCTTGCCGATCAGCGTGTCCACCTGGGCTCCATCGGCCCGCAAAGGACGCGGCTTGAGGATGGCCCACTCGTTCTGGCCGTTCTTACCGAATTCCACGGCCGGCCCTTTGGCCTGCAGGTCCACGCGCGTCAGCTTGTCCTGGTCGAAGGTGAGCAGGCGCTTGTCGCGCAGGTCGTTCTCGGTCTTGTTCAGCGCGGTCTTGACGAAGCTGCCCACGGTATAGACGTGCGCATCTCCGGCGCGGCGGGCGTAGGTGCCGGAATTGGTCGGAGTGTCGTCGCCCAACTGGAGTTCGTCGGTCTTACCGTCCTTCTTGGTGACCACCACGTCGATTTGCGGCGTGTTCAAGCCGTATCCCGAGAAATCGGTGGCATGGTCCTCGATCATCTTATCGGCGGCAACCGAAGACAGGGCGGAGGTTAAAGACGACGCGGCGTCGGAATCGGCGGGCAGCGGTTTGGGCTCGGTGAGCTGCCATTTGCCGTTGTCGCGATGCAGGGCGATGGTGTCACCGCCCGCATGCTTAATTTTGATATCCACCATCTGGTCCTCGGGAATGCTGAGGATTTTGGCAGGGGCATCGGTCGGGTTCTTGGCCTTGGCGGCTTCGCTCTTATTCGACCACCAGACCGCTCCTCCCAGGCCAGCCAAAAGAACGACTGCGATCAAGAGTCCCTTCGGCTTCATGCGCTATCTCCTTTTCCACCAGGTGGCGAGGCCGAAGCCCACCACGCCGAGCGGGAAGATCACGATGCTGATCCAGAACAGCGAATTGAGCCTCTGGGGAGTGATGTTGAGCTGCTGATCTTCGGGCGCCTTGGGGCGGATGGAGATCAGGTCTTCATCGGAGCTGAGCCAGTTGACGGTGTTCACGAACAGGTCGCGATTGCCGAGTTGGCGAGATCCCACCAGACTGTTGGTGGCCCAGAGCGAACTGCCGAACACCGCGAAACGGCCCTGCGGAGTGCCGGTGTAGGTGCCCACGGCAGCAATGGTCAACGGCCCTTTCTTACCCTTCTTGGGGTCGATGGCGCCGCCTGCGCCGACGTCGGTAACGGCCACGCTGTCTTCGGTGGTGGCCAGCAGTTTGGTGACGCTGGTCTTATCGCCGTTCTTAATCTCCATGGAGCGGACCAGGGGGAAGGCCGTGGGAACGCGGCTCAGCGGGGAAACAATTGGGTGCGTCTCGTACTGGAGAATCAGCGGAACTTCGGGACCGAAGCCGAAGACCTGACCCACGCCGCTCAAGTCCAGCACCAGGTCCTTATTGACGGTCACGCCCCAGCCGCCGAGGACGGCCGTGAGGTCTGGCTGCTCACTGGCAGGCTCGGAGCGGCCGATCTTCAGCACGTTGTCGAGCATGACCAGGAGACGACCGCCGCCTTCCACATAGGACTTCAGGGCCGTGGCCACAGGCTGCGGATAAGTCACCTGCGGTCCCGCGGCCACCAGCACGGTGCAATCCTTCGGGACATCCACCGTGCCCATGGGCGCGGCCTGTCCGATGGCGACAGACTTGGTGGCGTCCGGCGCCGCCGCCTTGAGCGACTGGGCGCGGACCTTGTAGTTATCGCGCTCCAGAAGCTGCTTCAGGAAGCTGACGCTGGTGCCGCTGCTTTCCTCGTCGAGCGCGCGCTCGCCGAAGCCGGTGAGGAAGCAGACATTGCGTTCGCCGCTTTTGAGCGCACGAATCAGCGCGCCGGTGACTTCCTCTTCGGTCAGGCTCTTGGCGCCTTCACGCCGGGTACCGGCTTCGATCACCACGGGAGAATCGCTGCGGAATCCAGCGGCCTTGGCGATGGTCGGCTTCTTTACCGGATCCACATATTGGACGTGGAGGTCGGGGGAGAGCGCCGAGTAGCGGTCCAGCAGGTCTTTGGCGGAAGTAAAGCTGGTGGTCTCGCCGAAGTAAGTAAAGTTGACGTTCTGCTTCAAGCCTTTGACCAGCTTAATGGTCTGATCGGAGAGGCTGTATTGCTTGTTCTTAGTGGAATCGTAAGCCTTGTCGTAGCGGTTGGCCAGGAAGTTGACGGCTCCCAGGACGGCCACAATCACGATGATATAAATGCCCGCGAAGGCGGTGTACTTAGTCTGACGGGTCTTGTACCAGGTTGCCATGTTAGCTCCTCCACCTCAGGGATTCCATGGAGCGCGCCGTCAGGAACAGCGCGAAGAAGATCATGGAAACGTAGAAGACCACGTCTTTGAGTGACAGTAGTCCTTTGGCGAAGTTATCGAAGTGAGTGATGATCGACAGGTAAGCAATCACCTGTCCCATTGCGCCGGTGTCAAAGGCCGTAAACCAGCTGAGCAGCCAGAGTAGCAGGCATACAAAGAAGGTGACGCCGCCGGCGATGATCTGATTCTTGGTGGTGGTGGAGATGAAGGTCCCGATGGCCAGCAGGCAGCCGCCCTGCAGGACCAGGCCGAGGTAGGCCACCGCTACCGGGTGCCAGTCAGGCTTGCCCCAGGCGAACAACATGGCCAGGTTCAGCACGCTCATGCCCAGCACGCAAAGGTACAGCAGCATGGCGCCGGCCCACTTGCCCAGGATGATGGCGATATCGTTGACCGGCGAAGTGAGCAGCAGTTCGATGGTGCCGGTCTTCTTCTCTTCGGCAATGAGCCGCATGGTGATCATCGGAATCAGAAACAGCGAAATGGTGCTGGCGAAACCCAGCAGCGGACGAATGATCTGGTCATTCAGATTCATGGGCTGCTGTTGACCCATCATCTGCGCCTGCAGGCTGAACCGGACGATGTCGCGCGTGGCGGTATAGAAGCCAAACCCGAAAATCAACCCGAAGAAAGCCATCAACAGGTAGGCAATCGGCCCGGTGAAGTAACTCTTGAATTCCTTCTGACAAATCAGGAGTACGCTAGTCATTGTTTGTCTCCCTGTTCAATCTCCGGCGCGGATTCGCCGGGTTTCCCCGTAGAAGTAAGTTGCAGGAAGATGTCTTCCAGGCTCAGGCCCACCGATTTCATTTCGTTCAGGTTCCAGCCGGAGTTGACCACGGTGCGGGCGAGGTCGGCGCGAATGTGGCGGCCCTGCAGGCTCTCCACCTCGAACACCAGGCGGCCGTCCTTGGATTCTTTCATCATGACGCGGCTGACGCCGGAGACCTGCTCCAGGCGCTGCTGCACGTCGGTGGGATTCGGTTTACCGTCGGCCGCCTGCACTTCGACCGCGACCGCTTCACTGCCGCGCAGGCGGTTGGTGAGGTTGGCCACCGAATCGATCGCCACCAGCTTGCCGCGGCTGATGATGATGACGCGTTCGCAGGAATGTTCGACTTCCGACAGAATGTGAGTGCTGAGGATGATGGTGTGTTCGCCGGCCAGATTGCGCAGCAGTTCGCGAATCTCAATGATCTGTTTGGGATCGAGTCCGCTGGTGGGTTCGTCCAGAATGAGCACGGCGGGATTGTGGATGATGGCCTGGGCGATGCCGACGCGCTGCCGGTAGCCTTTGGAGAGCTGGCCGATCAGCTTCGCGCGGACCTCGCCGAGGGCGCATTTGCTGACGACGTCGTCCACTTTCGAACGGATGGAGGCGGCGCCGATGCCTTTCAGGCGTCCGACGAAAGTGAGGTATTCGGAGACCTCCATTTCGGGGTACACCGGAGGCGTTTCGGGCAGGTAGCCGATTCGCTTCTTGACCTCCAGCGGATTGTCCTGTACGTCGAAGCCGGCGATGTTGGCGGTGCCTTCCGACGGGGGCAGAAAGCAGGTGAGGATGCGCATGGTGGTGGTTTTTCCGGCGCCGTTAGGCCCCAGAAATCCAACAACTTGGCCCTTTTCCACCTCGAAGGAGATGTTGTCTACCGCGACCGTGCGGGCGTATCGCTTGGTTAGACCTTCAACTTTGATCATATTATTTTGTCCCAGATTAGAGCAGACGTGATTGTTGCCATTTGGGCGCGAATAGACGCCGCGAGGGCGTCAAAACGGTATTCCTTGCTTGAATTTTCATCATACGGATTGCGGGCAAGTGTTGTCAAATGAGCGGCTAGCGCAAGAACCACTCAGCGCCCCTCTGAATGACGGCGGCGGCGGCGGCTCCGGCCCCGGCGGAAAGAAAGGCCGGGCCCGCGCCGCGCCGCTTCCACTCCTCGTCAATGGCGTGATAACCCAGGTAAAAGAGCCAGCCGCCCGTGAGTCCCAGAGGATAAGTGATCCAGTGCGTGCCCAGATGCGGCGCCATCCACCAGCCTGCGAAACCGCCGAGCAGAGTGGTGCCTTCGGCGAGTAAGCACCAGCCGAGAGCCGCCGCGCGTGCGCCCACCGAGGCGCGCAGGACTCCGCCGAGCGCGATTCCTTCCGGTAGTTTGTGCAGCGCCACGGCCAGCGGCACCGCGATCCGCAGCGCCATCGCCGCCGAAAGCTGACTGGTGGCGATGCCCCATCCGTCCAGGAAACTGTGGATCGCGGCGGCGGCGATCAAGGGACCAGCGAAACCGTGGAGTTCGGTGGAACAGGAGTTGTGATCGTGATCGTGCGCGCAAGTCGGGCAGACCGCGTACCCATAACGATTGATAGCGAACAGCACTCCGTAGCCGACCGCAAAGAGCAGAATGCTGAGGGGCCAGCCGCCTTCCTCAGCGAGTTCCGGCAGCAATCCGAAGAGGGCCACGCCGAGCAGTACACCGGCGCTGAACGGCACCACCACGCGGGCTCGCTCGCGCAGTGAGGTGAGCCATAGGCCTAGAGCCGCGCCGGAGACGCCGACAACGGTTGCGAGCAGTGGCAAGGCGATGCCGAAGTCCAGGGAAGAAACGTGCAAGCTCCTACTGTAACTCGAAAGGGGGGGTAGACTGTGGAGTTATGAGTTTCGAATTGCAGCCGTATCTGACGGGCGAACTACTGGAATTGCGGCCGCTTCGCGCGGAGGATTGGGACGCGTTGTTCGCGGCGGCATCCGACCCGGAGATCTGGGCGCAGCATCCGGCATCGGACCGGTATCGGGAAGAGGTATTCCGCGATTTCTTCCAGGGTGCGTTGCAGAGCGGCGGGGGATTCGTGGTGATCGATAAGGCGAGTGGTGAGGTGATCGGGTCGTCGCGCTACTACGGGTACGTGGAGGAGAAGCGGGAGATCGAGATCGGCTGGACGTTCCTGGTGCGATCGCGGTGGGGCGGAGCGTACAACGCGGAGATGAAGCGGCTGATGCTGGATCATGCTTTCCAGTTTGTGGATCGCGTGTTGTTTTCGGTGGGCCCGGCGAATGTGCGGTCGCAGAAGGCCATGGAGAAAATTGGCGGAGTCCGGGCGGGGGAGCGGGATGGCAGTATCTTGTTTGAGATTCGGAAAGCTTAGACGCCGGCGACCAGGTGGAGCAGGACGAAAGAGCACCAGGCGATGATGGCGGCGGCGGGGATGGTGAGGACCCAGGCCCAGACGATATTCGTGGCGATGCCCCAGCGCACGGCCTTCATGCGTTGAATGCTGCCGACTCCGGCGATGGCTCCGGCGATGGCATGGGTGGTGGAGACCGGGAGACCCAGATGGGTAGCCAGTAAGACGGCGCCGGCGGCTCCGGTTTCGGCGCAGAATCCGCTGCGGGGACGGAGGCGCGTCAGGCGGCCGCCCATGGTGTGTACGATGCGCCATCCGCCGCTGAGTGTGCCCAATGCGATGGCGCCGCCCGCCGCCAGAATCACCCACACGGGAATGTCGAAGCCTTTTTGGAAGCCGGACGCCACCAGGACCCCGGTGATGATTCCCATCGTCTTCTGGGCGTCGTTGGCGCCGTGGGAAAGACTGAACGCGGCTGCCGATAGCAATTGCAGTTTGCGGAACCATTTATCCATCTTCGACGGACTGGAGTGCTGGAAGATCCAGTAGACGGCCACCATGAGCGCATACGCCGAAATCATGCCGATCAGCGGCGCGGCGAAGATAAAGAGAATCGTGAGCGGCCACTGTCCGCGGATCAGTCCGTGGAAACTATTGGCGATGCCGAGGACAATCCCGGAGTGCGCCACCGCCGCGCCGGCATAGCCGCCGATCAGGGCATGGGACGAACTGGTGGGCAGTCCCAACCACCACGTAATCAGATCCCAGGCGATGGCGCCCATGAGTCCCGCGAGGATGACGTAGGGCGTCACGAGGTCCAGATTGACGAAGCCGCTGGCGACGGTTTTGGCCACGGTGGTGCGAAAGACGAAAGCTGCAATAAAGTTGAAGACCGCGGCCCACAGCACCGCTTGAAAGGGTGTGAGCACGCGCGTCGCGACGATGGTGGCGATGGAATTGGCCGCGTCGTGAAAGCCGTTGATGTAGTCGAACATCAACGCAATGGCGATGATGAGGACGGCCAGGGTGAAATGGGTCATCGTCTAGCTGTTCTTCACCACTACGTTTTGTAGGACGTCGGCCACGTCTTCGCAGCTATCGATGGTGGCTTCGATAAACTCGTAGACTTCCTTGAGCTTGATGAGCGTAATCGGGTCCTTCTCCTGGTCGAACAGTTCCACGACGGCGCTGCGGCCAATCCGGTCGGCCTCATTTTCGAGGCGGTTGACTTCGATGCAGTATTCCATGATGTTGCCGTTCTTCTGGAGGGCCTCGAAGGCCTTTTTCAGAGCGGCTGCGCAGCCGGCGACAATCTCCGCCAGGGTCACCATGGTGGCCGGAATCGGATTGATTTTGTAGGAAACCAGGCGGTGGGAGGTGTCCTCCATTCCGTCCAAAACGTTGTCCAGCGCCGCCGAAATATTGTGGATGTCCTCCGGGTCGATGGGTGTGATGAAGGTCTGATTGAGGCGGGTGTAAATCTCGTGGATCACCTCATCGCCGCGATGCTCCATCACGCTGATATCGGTAGCGCAAGCGGCCATGCGCGCGCCGCCGGAGCGAACCCCGTCGAGCAGAATGCGGGCGCTCTCCGAAATGATATCCACCTGCTTCAGAAACAAGTGGTAGAACTTCTCCTCGCGTGGCAGCAGTCTCATAAAATGGGGAAAGAACGTTCATGGTAATCGCTATGCTACAGTTCGGTCAATTTTTCATGACAATTTCATGACAGCGGTCGAAGGGTTTGCAGGCGGCGGAAGTTGCTACACTTGCGGAATGGAGAAGTTCGATCAGATGTTCGAACAGTTCAAGGTCGCCGGAAAAGATCTGGTAGACAAGGTGGGCGAACTGATTCACGAGGGGAACGTCCGCCGGATTATCGTCAAAGACGAGCACGGCCACACGTTCATGGAGATTCCCCTGACGGTTGCGGCCGTAGGTGCGATTGTCGCCCCCATTCTGGCGGCGGTGGGCGCGATTGCCACCGTGGTCGGGAAGTTCGATATTTTGGTGGAACGCACCGGAGCTCCGCAGGCCGCCGGGTCGGGCCCGCAGAAGACGTCGGACGTAACCGACGACAGCGTGGGCGCCACCGAAGAGCAGATGGATATGCGGGACACCGTACCGGAACATTCGGACAACAAAGGCACCAAAGTGGAAGACGTGGCAGGTACTGGCGAGCACGATTCGCTGGGAGGCTGACGGCTTCGGCATGAGCGTTTTTGAAACCATGCAGCGCCCGGAAGGGGGCGCGGCCGCCTGAAAAAGTCTCATCTTCCGGCGCTCACAGGCCTCCGATTCGTGCTGGCACTGTGGGTGATCCTGCACCATCTCACCGGACCCGGTCAGATGCTCGACGCGTGGGCCCGGTCCTTGCCGTACTTCCTGTATGCCGTAGTGCGCGGGGGCTACCTGGCCGTGACCACTTTCTTTGTCCTCTCGGGATTTGTTCTCTCGCGCAGCTACCACGGCACGCAATGGGACGGCAAGAAACTGTTGCGGTATGGCATGGGCCGGTTCGCGCGCGTGTATCCCGTCTACGTGCTGAGTCTGGCGATGGTGGCTCCTTTCATACTGGCTGACCGAACGCCGGGGAAAGCGCCGCTGGTGGCGGCTCACGGGTTGCTGCTGCAGGGCTGGCTGGGCCACATACCGGTGAATTGGAATACGCCGGCATGGTCACTGTCGTGTGAGGCCTTTTTCTATTTGATGTTTCCACTGGCGGGGGCGGCGATGGCGCGCGCCAACTGGCGGAGCACTCTAGGGCTGGCTGCCGCGTCGTGTCTGCTCACCCGGTTGATGTGGGCGATTGGCATCAGCGACGAGATCAAGCCGCTGATCCATCTCTCCGATTTTCTGATGGGGATCGCGGCTTCGCGGGTCTACGATTTGCTGCACGAGCGTGCCTGGAAGCCGGCGGGCGCGTGGCTCTATCTTCCGGGGGCTGCGATCAGCGCCGCGCTGATTGCATATCCGGGACTGCTGCCGCCGCGGGTGGATCTGAATAGCGCGCTGCGTCCTCTGAACGCGGTGCTGCTGCTCGGGTTCGCGATTGGCGGCGGGGTTGTGGCGCGCGTGCTTTCCTCCGAGACGGTGGTGTATCTGGGGAAGAGCAGCTACGCGATGTACATTTTGCACGTGCCGGTGCTGTGGTGGTATCTGCGGTGGACGCGGAGTTTTTCGGTGGGCTTATATTTGGCGCTGGTGATTGGACTTTCCGCTTTGGTCTACCGGTTTGTCGAGGAGCCGGCGAATCGGTGGCTGCGGATGCGAGTTTAGGGGCCTCCCACTCGATCGCGATTATAGCTGCGCGCCGCCCGTTCCCTTCAGGCCGAGGGCTTCGGCGTTTGCCTGCATTGCCTTGACACAAAAATCGATGTGATCTTCGAGTGGCACGCCCAATTCCTGCGCGCCTTCGGTGATGTCCTGGCGATTGACGGAGCGGGCGAAGGCTTTGTCCTTCATCTTCTTTTTGACGGACTGGACGTCTACTTCGAAGACGCTGCGGGTCGGCTTCACGTAGGAGATGGCCGTGATGAAGCCGGCGAGTTCGTCACAAGCATAGAGGGTCTTTTCCAAAGGGGAAACGCGCGGCACGCCGCTGTAATTGGCGTGCGACAGAATGGCGCGCCGGATCTCCTCATCCACTCCGCGCTCGGCCAGAATGGCTTCGCCTTTCATGGGATGGTCGGGGGCCTGCGGGTGAATCTCCCAATCGAAATCGTGGAGCAGGGCCGTGATGCTCCAGAGGTGCTCGTCGGCGCCATTCTTCCGGGCGTAGGCGGCCACGCACGTCTCCACGGCCAGCGCATGTTTCCGCAAGCCTTCGGACTTGGTAAATTCACAAACGATACTCCACGCCTCATCTCTACTCAGCATGCAAATAATGATAAACCAGACTGCCCGGCGTTAGACTGGATAGTGATGAGTCACCCTCTCTCTTACCTTCACGATCAACTGGAAACCTGGAAGCGCGAAGGCACTTACCAGCGCCTGCGCATTTTGGAATCCGAAGCCGCCGCCGAAGCGCGCTTCGATGGAAAAGAAGTCATCAACCTGGCATCGAACAATTATCTGGGGTTGACGACACATCCCAAATTGCGCGAGGCGGCGCTGGAGGCGGTGCGCCAGTACGGCGTGGGTTCGGGCGCGGTGCGCACCATCAGCGGGACGATGCGCCTGCACATGCAACTGGAGGAGCGCATCGCGGCCTTCAAGAATGTGGAAGCCTGCGTGGTTTTCCAGTCTGGCTTCGCGGCGAATGCGGGCACGGTGTCGGCGATTCTGACGCCGGAGGATCACATCATCTCCGACGAGTTGAATCACGCCAGCATTATCGACGGCTGCCGGTTGTCGAAGGCGAAAATCCACGTGTTCCCGCATAAAGACGTCGCGGCGGCGGAGAAGATTCTGGCGGACCTGGACGGCGTGCCGGGCAGGAAACTCCTGATTTCCGACGGCGTCTTCTCGATGGATGGCGACATTGGTCCGCTGCCGGGGTTGGTGGAAGCGGCCGAGAAGCACGGCGCCATCATGATGGTGGACGATGCGCATTCCTCCGGCGTGTTGGGCCGCAACGGACGGGGCACGATCGACCATTTCGGCCTCGACGGACGCGTGCAGATACAGGTGGGGACGCTGTCGAAGGCGATTGGCGTGTTGGGCGGGTATGTTTGCGGCAGTCGCGACCTGATTGAATTTCTGTACCACCGGGCGCGGCCGTTTCTGTTCTCAACCTCGCATCCACCGGCCGTGGCGGCGGCGTGTCTGGCGGCGTTCGACGTGCTGGAGCAGGAACCGGAGCGGATCGAGCGCTTGTGGGAGAACACGAATTACTTTAAGGCGGGTCTGCAGTCCTCAGGATTCAATACGGGGATCAGCGAGACGCCGATCACGCCGGTGATTGTGGGGGATGCGGCGTTGACGCATCAACTCTCGCGGGCCTTGTTCGACGAGGGCGTACTGGCTACCGGCATCGCGTTCCCGACGGTGGCGAAGGGCAAGGCGCGCGTCCGGACAATTGTGGCGGCGACGCATACGAAAGCGGAATTGGATCGGGCGCTGGAAGTTTTCCAGAAGGTCGGGAAGAAGCTGGCGATTATTCAGTAGGCGGGTTCTCCGCGGCCGGCCGCCATTCGTTCTCCAGCATCGACCAGACCACCAGGTCGATCCAGCGGTCGTTCACCCACTCCGCATCGCGGGAAACGCCTTCCCTGGTGAAGCCCAGCCGCTTCGGAATCGCGCCGCTCTTCGCATTCCCCGTGCCGCACTGAATCACCACGCGATGCAGCCCCATCTCGTGGAACAGGTAGTCCAGCAGCGATTCGCAGCAGGTGGTCACAATACCCCGGCCCTGATAGCGCGCGTCGATCCAATACCCGATGCTGCAGGAGCGATTGATCCAATCGATCTTATGGCAGCCGATCGAGCCCGCAAATTCTCCCTCCACCCAGATCCCGGCATTCGGTCCCTGATTGGAGTGGTACTGGGATTGGGCCCGCAGAATGAATTCGCGGATCTCGTGAGAGGACTTCGTCTGGTCCACCCACGGCAGCCACTCGCGCAGATACTGGCGATTTCGCTCCACCACGCCGAACACCATCTCGGCGTGGCGCGGCTCGAACTGCCGGATCTCGGCCGCCTCGCCGATCACGCGGTGGAACGTGGGATTCATTTCGAGGTTCCGGACGGTTTTTGCGGATTCCGCGAACTGGAAATCGCCGGCGTCTCCGGTGTCTCCGGCTGCATTGCGTAGGCCTGCAGCCCTTCCTTCAGGATGCCGAAGGCCGACTCCGGATCGTCCGCGAACTGGAAGAGCGTCAGGTCCTGCGGCGAAATGACGCCATGCTTCACCAGCGCCTGAAAGTTGATGATCTCGTTCCAGTAGCTGGAGCCGTACAACACGATGGTCATCTTCTTGGTGAGCTTCTGGGTCTGCGTCAGGGTGAGAATCTCCATCAGCTCATCCATGGTGCCGAAGCCGCCGGGGAAGACCACCAGCGCTTTGGCCATGTACGCAAACCAGAATTTGCGCATGAAGAAGTAGTGGAACTCAAAGCTGAGTTCGGGCGTGATGTACGGATTCGGATACTGCTCGAACGGCAGGCCGATATTCAGCCCGATGGTTTTGCCGTTGGCGTCGGCGGCGCCGCGATTGGCGGCCTCCATGATGCCCGGTCCGCCGCCCGAGCAAACCACGAAGCGGCTGGTGGGATTGGGCAGCGCTTCCGACCACTCGGTGAGCAGGCGCGCCAGTGTTCGCGCGTCGTTGTAATACTGGCTCATGGGTCCGTCTTCAGCCGTGCGTGCCGAGCCGAAGAAAACCACGGTGTCGCGGATCTTCTGGTGGCGAAAATGGGCCAGGGGCTCCAGGTATTCGGCCAAAATGCGCATGGCTCGCGCGTCGGGGCTATTCAGAAACTGTTCGTTCAGGTAGGCGACCGGCCGGCGGCCGCCATGAGGGGGCGTATGAGCGCTCATTTCTTTTCCAGTTGTTCGACTTTCTTTTTCAACTCTCGCACGGTTTTCAGCAGGTCCGGCAGTTTGGCGTAAGCCGTCACGGCACGCAGCCAGTCGCCGGCCGCGAAGGCCGGAGAGCCCGAGATCCGGGTATTTGGCGCCACATCGCCGCCGATGCCGCTTTGCGCATAAACGATGGCCCCTTCGTGAACGGTAAGGTGGCCCGACGAGCCTACCTGTCCGGCCAACAGCACGTTGCGTTCTAAGACGGTGCTGCCCGCAAGCCCGGTTTGCGCGCAGATGATATTGTCCTCGCCCACGGTGCAGGCGTGGCCGATCTGCACCAGGCTATCCACCTTGGCGCCGCGCTTCACGCGCGTTTCGCCCACCGTGGCCCGGTCCACACTGGTCAGACTCTGGATCTCCACGTCGTCTTCCAGAATGGTCACGCCGCTCTGGACGATCTTCAAGTGACTGCCGTCGGAGCGCTTGGCGAAGCCGAAGCCGTCGCCGCCTACCACCACGCCATTTTGCAGCGTCACGCGATTCCCGATGCGGCAGAATTCGCGTACCGCGGCATGCGAATGCGCCAGGAAATCGTCGCCGATCTCGACCCCTTCGTAGATGACGACATGCGGATGGATCACCGCATTCCGTCCGATACGCACGCCTTCGCCAATGGCGGCGAAGGGCCCGATCGAGCAGTTCTCCCCGATCGTCGCGGTGGGTGCGATCGACGCCAGCGGATGAATGCCCGCCGCCGGCGACGGAGGACGGTAGAACAGCGCCAGGGCGCGCGCGAAATCCAGGTAAGGATTCTCTGAAATCAGGCAGGCCGGCGCCGGCGCCGGAAGCAACTCCGACACCAAAATGGCGGAAGCCTTGGTGTGCTTCACTTTGGGAGCGTATTTGGGATTCGCCAGAAACGTCAGATGTCCGGGTCCGGCATGCTCCATCCCGAGCACGCCGGCAATCTCGATTTCCCCGTCGCCTTCCAGGCGGCAACCTAACGAATTGGCGATTTCACGAAGTTTCATAAGACCGCAAACTTCCAGCGTACCGCGCGCGAGAGGACCGGCGCTGTAGGTACTAAGGCAAAAAATGGTTCACAAGTTACGAAAGCGAGGCGATAAGAGTATAGAGCGCTCTATGAATCTATCGGACCTTCGACGTTTTTCCGTTATAGCGATCCTGGGAGCGCTGGCCCTGAGTGGGTTGCAGGCCGCTAATCTGCTAACGGCAACTCCGGCTACGGTGTCACTCACCTGCAACACGCTGACCGGCCCCGGTGCGCCGGCCACGATCGTCGTAAAAGCGGTAGCGAACCTCACCAACAGCACGATTGCAGTCACTCTGGGCAGCCTGAACACGGGGCTGGTGGTGACCGCTCCACCGGTCACCGTGCTGGACCCGTCGAACCAGTCGCAGGGCATCGCGTACACGGTAAATGCCGCCCCAGGTTGTACCGGACCCGCCAATGGCACCCTCCAGATCAAGTTCAATGCGGGTAGTCTGGCCGATGTTCCGGTGACCATTAATACCAGCGTGGTCGCAACCGCTTCCGCATTGGTGGCCTCACCGGTGGTGCTCACCTGTTCCAGAAACGCCGGTCCGCCCGTACTTTACTCCCCCGGCGTATCTCAAAAGGTGGTGGTCACGTCCGCGGCTGCGGGAGGTACGCCTTTCACGGTAGACACCGCGTCTCTTCCGTCATGGCTTGCCGTGTCACCCACCACGGGCGGCATTGCCGGTGCGGCGGGACTGTCCCTGAACGTCGCGTCGGTGGCTCCCTGCGGGAATTACGCCGCGGGTAGCACGAACGCCACTTCGATTCGCTTGCGAAACGCCCCCGCTCCCGACGCACTGATTCCAGTGAGTCTGCAGGTCCTGGGCTCGTCTCTCTTCAGCATAACGCCCGCCTCCCCTTTGCTGTCCTATACAAAGGGTGCGGCGACGCCCGCTGCGGTGGATGTCACTGTGAGTGCGCCGTCGTCGGTGAGCGCCGCCTTTACAATCGATGCTGCCAGTCTGCCCTCCTGGCTCACCGCGGATTTGCTCAAGGGGTCCGCGCCGTCGATCCTGCATTTCACCACTACCGGCGTCGCCGATACGCTGGCTCCGGGCGCGTACAGCGCGGCCGTGCATGTGCAGGCCGCCGGCTTTGCCGATCTCATCGTGTCGTTTCGCCTTTCGGTGGCGAATCCGTCTGCCACGCTCAATGTTGCCGAGGGCACCGCGCGCCATTTCGATTGGACCATCGGCCAGGCTGTGCCGATCCCCTACATCACGCTGACGTCCAGCGGCACGCCGCTGCCGTATTCCATTTCGACGGCCGGTCCCCTGGCGCCGATCATTGCCGCCAGCCTGGCGAAGGGCTATGTGTATAGCTATCCGACGCCGATCCCGGTGACCTTCGATCCGAATATCTTTGCGGCGGCGCAAGCCGGAAGCGTCCTGACCGGAACGGTGACGGTGACGTGGGGAACTCCCGCCGCCACCACCGTAATCACTCTCAGTGTGGCCGTTCTTTCCGCGCCGGCCAGTCTGCTCGGAGTCAGTCCTGCCAGCCTGCCCGCCGCCGCTGCCGGAGAGACACTGGTCGCCGCGCTCAGCGGGACAGGCTTTGTGGCGAGTTCCGATGCGACGCAGCGGACCGTGGTGGGAATCGTTTCGGGTGGCTTGCTGGTGGCCGATGCGAATCTTTCCGCCATGGTGGTCAACTCCTCGAACATCGTGGTCACAATCACGGTACCCGCCGTAACCGATCCGCTGCTTCCGTTCGCCTCCTCCGGAACTTTCGCCCTCGGAGTCTGCAACCCCATAGGCACTGGATGTACCGTCCCCACCGGTTCGGCAACGCTGACGGTGGGCGCGCGGCCGGTCGTTCAGGCTGTCACCAGCGCGTCCTCTTATGTGCAGGTCGCCGCGCCGGCATTGCCGGTGGTCGCGCCGTACGACATGATCAGCCTCTTCGGCTTCAATTTCTGCACGTCCGCCGGGACCGGGTGCGGCGACACGGTCCTCTATGCGGCGCTGGATCCGGTCACGCTGCGATATCCCACATCGCTGAGTCCGGATGCGGCCGGCGCGGGTCGGCGTCTGCTCACCGTCACCTTCCAGACGCAGGCCGTTCCGCCCGTGGTGATCGCCAGCGCTCCCCTGTTTTTCGCTACCGACAGCCAGATCAACCTGGTGGCGCCCTCCGGCTTGGCTGCCTTTGTGGGTAAGTCCGTCGATATCGTGGTGAACTTCGGTGCATCCGCCGGAATTCCATTCCCTGTGAACGTTGCGGCCGTCGATCCCGGCATCTTCGCCGTGGGGGCCGGCGGACAGGGAGACGGCGCGATATTGGGCCAGGACTGGACCGTCATCTCCAGCGACAACCCGGCAGCCATGCGCCAGACGGCCGCCGATTCGGATATCGTCCAGATCTTCGCCACCGGCCTCGGCGCGCCTGACAGTACCGCTGACAACGCCGCTAGCGGCAGCGGGGCCTGGTCGAATGACTGCGTATCGACGTCCAGTTTCCTGAACTCGCTCAACCTCAAAACTTCCAGCACATTGACCAGCGTCGACGGCAGTCTGGTGGCGTCGGGACTCCTCAATACCGGCCGTTTGGCCCCCTGTCTGCGCTCCAGCACGGTAGTCCCCTCGGTAACGATCGGCGGTCAGACTGCTGTCGTCACCTATGCCGGCTGGGTGCAGGATTCCATTGCCGGACTTTATCAGGTCAACGTGCGGCTGCCGGGTTCGGCCGGCCCGCTCACTCTCGCCGCTCCCACCCAGTTGCCCGTGGTGTTGACGGCGCGCGGCCGCTCCAGCCAGGCAGGCGTTACGATTTGGGTCGCTCCGAAACTGAAAGTGGCCTGGAGCGCCGCATCTAGTTCAGTCTTAGCGAGTCAGGGCACGGCGCCTTATCGTTTTGCGGTCAGCGGCGGCGTCCTGCCTGCCGGTCTGACGCTGGACACCGCCAGCGGAGCCATCTCTGGAACGCCGTCGGCCAATTCGGCCGGATCCTACCCCGTCACCGTGACTGCCACTGACTCGGCGGCCACGCCGCTTACTGGCAGTATCTCCTTCGTTCTCGCCATCACCGCCTCCCATTAGGCTGCCTTAGATTCTTACACCCTGAATCGTAAAAAGAAACACCTCGACATTTTGGAGTGGCTCTTGACTGTTAAGAGTTCCTTCCAAGCTACTGATTCTCCTACTATTCACGTGCACGCGCATTCTGACTCCTGACTTCTGGCTCCTGACTCCCAAATCCCGCCGGGATTTCAAGGGCGGAGCCCTTGCCTAGTACTAACGGGTCAATTTAACCTTATTCCCCAAATCATCTATCACGAAGGCCCGCCCCCGCCGATATGAGTGTTGTGCCCGAGCGTCAAGCCCGGGTAACAAAGGAATGAATTAACGTATGATGCGAAGTCACTTTTTAAAAATTGTTCTGGCAGTGCTCGCGTTGGCTATCTGCTCGGGCACAATGCAGGCAGCCATTACCGGTCCCGCATCGATTGCACTCACTTGCGATACCGCGAATGGTCCTGGCGCTCCAGTTGCAGTGGGCATCAAGCTCTCAGTGGCTGGCACAGGTGTACTGGTTACGCCGTCGTTCCCGGTTGGCAGTCCGCTCGCCGCGGCGCCAGCCGCAGCAACCGTAGCCTCCGCAACAACAGCCACTAGCTTTAATTTCGCCGTGGCCGCGGGCTGCGCGGGCGCGATGAACGGCCAGCAGGTAATCCTGACCTTCACTCCGGCCGGTGGCACGGCGATCAATGTCACCGCCACGATCACCGTCACGGGACCCACCCTGTTGACGTCAGACCACAACAGCGGCCTGACCCTGAACTGCAACACCACCACCGGCGCCACCCCGGCGACCATCGGCATCCGAATTCTCGCCGGAGCCAGCGTCTCGGTTACCCCGTCGTTTACGAACGGAGCTCCACTGCTGGCCGCGCCTTCTCCGGCTACGGTCAGCTCCAGCGTATCCTATACGAGCTTCAGCTTTAGTGTGGCCGCCGGTTGTGCAAACGCCGTCAACGGCCAGACCGTTACCCTGACATTCACACCCGCCACCGGCACTCCGCTCAACATCACAGCGACGTTGAATGTCGGCGGCCCCACTCTGGTATTGAGCCAGGCTTCGATCGGCCTGACCTGCGATATGTTCGCCGGTCCGGGTGCAGCCCAGTCGGTCGGCGTTACCTTGAAAGTCGCCGGCGCCAGCCAGATGGTTTCGATCACCGCATCGCCCAACGGCATTCTGTCTCTTCCGGCGGGACAGTCCGTCGCATCCACCACTGTGCCATCGACGTTTGCCTTCAATGTGGTCTCCGGTTGTGGAGGCGCAACCAATAATCAACAGATCACCATCACCTTCACTCCCGCCGTTGGCAATCCGATCACCGCTACGGCAACCATCAGCCTGAGTACGCCGACCTTGGCGTCCGCGCAATATGCGGGCCTCAACCTGCCCTGCGACACGCTGCTGGGTCCCACGCCGGTAACCATCGGACTGACCACCTATGCAGCCACCGGCAGTTACGTCGTCTCCGCGGTCTCGGCCTCGCCGTCCACCGTGGTCGTCAGTGCTGTTGGCTCCACCACCGTCGGTTCAAACACCAACGCCACGAACTGGACGGTCCATGCGGCGGCAGGGTGTAAAAGCGTCGTAAACAATGTTCCCGTTGCCATCACCTTCACTCCTACCGGCAACGGGCTGCAGCCCCTCGTCATCAATGTGACGCCGGTGGTCACCACCACCAACGGTTCGGCACTCGCTCTTTCGCCCAGTGCCGTAACCATTCAGTGCACCAAGGTCGGCACCACTTATTCGAACATCACTTCATCCACGGTGTACGTCACGTCGCCGGCGAATTACGGCACCCCTTTCAGCGTCGATAGTACTCAGGGCAACGCGCCTCCCGCCTATTTGTCGGCCACTACGACTCCGGGCAGCGGCGCCATCGCCTCATCGACGGCCATTCCTTTGTTAATCACCACGAACGGAACCTGCGGCGGCTTGCCGATCGGCAACACCGTCGTTCATGTCAATCTGGCCAATGCCCCCGCCGCGGACAAAGTCCTCACCGTCACGGTGCAGGTCGGCGGCCCCGCGCCTCTTACGGCGCCGGCGGTAGCCCTGGCCTATGTCAAAGGGTCAGCCACATACACCTCGCAATCGACCACCATCACCGGTCCTGCAAATACGTTTTACACGGTCGACCAGTCCTCACTGCCTTTGTGGCTGAACGCCACCACGGCCAGCGGAAATCTCTCCGGCGCTGGGACGGCCACTTTGACCTTCAAACCGACTGCCGGCGCCGAGACTCTGGCCCCCGGAACCTATAGCGCTTCGGTCAGTCTGAAAGTCGCCTTTGCCCTGGATTCTCCGGTCACTGTCACGCTCCAGGTGAAGAGTTCTCCGGCATCCCTGGTGATTGTCGAAAAACAGACCCAAAACCTGAGTTGGGTTCTCGGCGCCGGGACACTCCCGTCGCTGAGTATTACGCCCATCTCCACCAGCGACGCACCCATTCCCTATAC
>DASZMZ010000133.1:0-7413 GCA_035551455.1 Candidatus Sulfopaludibacter sp. | reverse complement strand
CGTGAACGTTGCGCCATTGGTAACGGAGTCGATCCGAGTCGCCGCCACTGCCACCGAGGGGTTACACGACTGCGTCAGCGAGTGCGCGCGCGAGCCATCATTGCCGATTCCCGCCAGCAGTTCTTCGAACGTTTGCAGCGGCGCCGCGTTACCATATTGTCCCACCGCGGGGATCAAAGCGAACTGTTCCACCGCGCTGGTGGTGAAGCGCGGATCCGCCGTGTCAATGGTCAGCACGCCCGGCGAAGTTTCGGCTGCCCCGGTGGAGATGCAGAGCGAAGGGTGGTCGAACGGAGCCTTCTCGTAACGCACGCGGTCGTCGCTCAGAGCCTTCAGGAATGCCACCGCGGCCGTTTGGTCCGTTGCCGACAAATTGATTTGTCCGATGCCCGGTCCCAGATTCCCGCCGCCGGGAAAATCGCCGTTGCGCGCATAGAACTGCAGCACCTGCTCCAGCGTCTCCTGACCGCCATTGTGAAAGTACGGCCCCGTGAATTCGACATTGCGCAGCCCGGGCGATTTGAACGTGCCGTTGGCTCTGGCGGTAGCAGCAGGGAACAAGGCTATGCCGAAGCTGTCCACCGTCCCCAAGCCGGGATCTTCGGCGAGCGGTGTCACGCCGGTGCGGAAGAAGCCGATGTTGTTGGGGTCGTTGTTATTCGCCGGTGTGTTACCGGCGTTGGTGAAGGAAGCGGCGGTGAACTCCGGTCCCTGATGACACTGTACGCACTGCGAGCGAGGCCGCTGAAACACCTGCAGTCCCTGCTGCTCCAGCGCCGTGAGGGCCTGCTGGTTGCCTTCCAGAAACTGATCGAGCCGCGTGTTGTCAGAGACCAGCGTGCTCTCATACGCCTGAATCGCCAGGCCCCAGTAGAGCGGGAAATTCGATTCCATTTGCGTGAACTGGCCGTCTACCAGCCCCGTGCCGCTCCAATAGACCGGCTGGAACGCGGCCTGAATGAGCGCAGAGTATGTGTAGGCGGCCTTCAAACCGTTGCCGGGCGCATTCGACATCGCGCCCAGGACGCTATCGTCCGCCGCCACCACCTGCCCGGCAAGCGGCGCGAGCGCGAGCATCTTTCTGCCCATCAGCGACCAGGTGCGGCCGTTGTAAGTCATCTCCGCGGTGTTCATCGGCGGCCCGACAGCTTGCGACGCCAGGCTGGAGTTATTCAGGGCCACGGCTTCCCGCACCAATTGTCCATTGCGAAAGGCTACGCCATTCAGCGCGGTGTCCGACGCGCCGAACGGTGTCTGGCCGGTGAACAAGCGGTTGGCCCGCCCATCCCAGAAGTTCCTGACGTTGAAGACGGCGTTGATGATGGAGGGTGCATTGCGGTCTCCGATCTGCCGCACATTGATGCCGCGCACGGAGGCGGTCCCGGCCACATCCACTCCGTTTTCCGCGGCGGAGCCGGCCGTCACCCCCAGGAAGTTCCGCGAGAATCCGCCGGCTGATCCGGCGACCTCCCGCGTGTCCTTGATCACCGTCGACGTATTGCTGCCCACATTCGACAGTTGGTGAAAGGGAAACGTCGCAGCGGTAACGGTCTGGTTCGCGGCGACCGCGGTCGTGCCCGATGCCGGCGCCGCCAGAATGTTCTTCATCCGGTGATCGGCCCCTGCGTGAAAATGGCAACTGCCGCAGGCGGTCACTCCATCGCTGCCGGCCTGTGTGTCCCAGAACAGCGTCTTACCCAAGGCGATCAGCGCCGTCTGATCCTTGACGTACTGGGCAAGGTTCGTGGGCTGGGGTATCGGCACTTGTTTCAGAGAGACGAGCGGTTGGCCGCCGCCTCCGCCCTGTGCATGCAGCAGAGCGGCGAAGATGAGTGAGAAGGTTGTGAGGTGAGTAGTTTTCAGCAATCCAGAGTACCGCATATGCCACTCTACGCGAGCCGGGGCGATGCGGTGACGTTAAGGAATGTTATGGCACCCATGCGAGATAGGCCAGGTAGCACAGCACGGCGCCGGCGCACGCGGCAAGCAGGCCCGACAGCCGCTTCTTCTGCAGGAAGAAAATCAGCAGCAGTCCGGTGAGCGACACCAGAGTCATCAGCACCGCCGAGATGTCGATGATCACGGCCCAGGCTGCTCCACTGTCACGACCCTTATGCAGATCGTTGAGCACGGCGACAAAGCCCATCCGCGATTCGGTGAGCTCGTACCGGCCGGTGGCGCGATCGATAAACACGTCCGCGG
The DNA here is from genome assembly GCA_035551455.1 of Candidatus Sulfopaludibacter sp. Classification (GTDB taxonomy): domain Bacteria; phylum Acidobacteriota; class Terriglobia; order Bryobacterales; family Bryobacteraceae; genus Sulfopaludibacter. Next base: position 5,211 of record DASZMZ010000133.1, on the reverse strand, counting down.
AGTATCCCGGACCCTTAAATGCCACCGAGCAGGTCGAATCTTCCACGCGAAAGTCTTTCACCGCACCATGAATCGCATGCTTGGTCCGCAGGTACTCGACCACGTTCAACTTGTCTACATCGTGAGCCAGGTATTTCGCGTCCATCGCTCCGCGGAGTTGGACGGTGCGTACCTGACTGGCGAACCACTCCGCGTGGTTCAGAGTAAGTCCGGTGACGGCAAAGAAGAACAGGATGCCGAAGCTGGCCATCGAGAGATAGATATGCAGCCACCGCGACAGAATCATGGTCTGCCGCTTCCACCAGAAGTTGGAGTGGGTGTGCGCGGCGGACGCTACTCCGGGGCCGGCCAGGAGCGAGCTCATTTCAGCGAACCGCCTTATGATAGTCCAGGCTGACGGCGCCCATCTCCACATCGGCCGGCAACTGCGCCTTGGCGGGCTCGCCGTCAAAATTCATCTCGCGATGCAGCAGGCTGTACCCGCCGTGCTCGCGAGCCGCCTCAATCATGACCGTGTATTGGCCGGCCTTCACCGGCTTGCCGCTGTTGTCGTTGCCGTCCCATTTGAAGCTGTACTTGCCGGGCGAGCGCGTCGCGCTGGTCACCGACCCCAGAATCTCATTGCCCTCCGACATCGCCCGCAGCCGGTCGTCGCGGTACCAGGCGCGCAGTTCGTTCAGCCAGCGCGTCTTGTCGAACCAGACGCCCAGCGTGCGTACCGGGAAGTGATCCTTATCCTCGATCCAAACGGCCACATAAGGACGGCGCGCGCCGAAGCCCTGCGCCTGCGGCAGTTCGAAGTTGACTGTCAATTCGTAGCCGGGATTCCACTGGCCGCCCTCCGCCGGAGACGTGCTCACCTTTCTCACGGGGGCGACTTGCGCCAGCATCGCATTCCATCCGGCGCTCACCACGCGGGCGCCGCTCTTTGCCACCAGCATGTACTCGACGCCGGGGACGGAGGCGGCCAGCTTCCGGCTTTCCGCCGGAGTGAGGACGCAGAAAGCAGTCGCCAGCGCGCCCGCGTCCACCGCTTTGTCCGCCACCACCGTCGCGCCGATCACTCCTTCTGCCGTCTGCCCGGTGAGCGGATCGACAATGTGCGAATAGTGCTTGCCCGCGATATCGAAGCCGCGGCGGTAATCGCCGCTCGTGGCGACGGCGCGGTTGCCGATATCCAGCGTGGCGATCGGGCGGCCATTCTCGGCATCGGCGCGAGGATCCGCCACGCCCACCAGGTCGGACGAATTGCCGCGCACGGCCAGATCGCCGCCGATGTTGAGTACCACCGCCGACACGCCGGGTACCTGCAATACGGCTGCGGCGGCGCGGTCGATGATATAGCTTTTGGTGAACGAATTCAGCATCAGCGGCGTGGCGGTCAAGCGCGTGGCCGTGCCGCTTTTTTCATCGAGTGTCCACTGTGGCTGTCCGGCCGCCTTGGCTGCCGACGCCATCGCCGCGGCGGAAGGCAGATGGCCCGCCGTCTGCGCCTGCTTCCAGACTTGCGAGACGGCCTCCGCCGCCGGATTCAAAGCGCCGCCCGTGCGTTCGCGCCAGTTGTCCCAGAGTTTGAGGACCTCCATGAGTTCGGGTGAGACCCGGACGGCCCGATTTTCAGAGTGCGCCCAGCGGCTGAATTCACTAGCGGCGTCGTACCCGCTCAAGATGGCGTTGAGCCGCTTGATCTCGTTCATGGCGGCTGTTTCGGCGCGATCCCGCGCGGCGCTGTTGGCAGCGACGAGCTTGATCTCCATTGAGGTGCCGAGTACGTTTTCAAACTGCGCACTCTGCCACGGGGCGCTCTTGGTATGGGTACCCACGCTGGCCAAAGAGGCCGCGATGGCTACGAACGCAACTGCACTTACAGACAAGGGCTTCATAGTTCTCTCGTTGTGTGGTTCTGTTGTGGAGCCGGTCAGTTACCGCGGCCCCGTCCGGCGGGAGTCGCTTCTTCCCGCGTAACGACACCGTCGCCGTCTTTATCCAGTTTGCGAATGGCGGACGCCGCCCTACTCAGTTCCTCGGCCGAAATCGTGCCGTCCCCATCGGTATCGATGGCCGCCAGGATCGGGTCCATACGAATGAAATTCATCTCGCCGCCGCGACCGCCTTCAGGACCGCCGCGTCCGCCCTCGCGTTCGCCGCGCCCGGCAGTCTCCGGAGGGCCCGCTTGCGCCGCCGCCATCTTGCGGATTTCGTCCGGCGTCAGATAGCCGTCCTTATTTGCGTCGCCGCGCGTGAACATGCCTTGGAACCGCTCCGGCAATTCCGCCTTGGACAATTTGCCATCGCCATTGGCGTCGAAGGCCATGAGCGTTTTCACCGTCTCCTCCGCCATGTTGACGCCGCCGCCGCCTTCGCCGCGACCGCCCTCTCCGCGACCACCCTCCGGTCCGCCGCGGCCGCGGCCTTGCGGCAGCGACATGCGTACCTCGTCGGAAGTGATCCGGCCGTCGGAGTCTTTATCCAATTTGGCCAGCGCCTTGGGAGCCGCGTCGATTTCAGCGGCGCTCAACTTACCGTCGCCGTCCGCGTCCAGAGTCGTGAACCCGACGCTCGGTCCCGGGAACCGGCCGCGTCCGCCGCGTCCTCCACCGGGGCCGTCCTGAGCCTGCGCCGCAAGCGCCAAGGCGAACGCAAGAGTGATCGTCCATTTAATTCGCATCGAGGAAACAGTGGGCTCCAGTCCCACTGTATTGACGCTGCGCCTTCGCCGCAGGGCACATTAAGAAGTGTTATGCCGTTCCGGCGGCGGCTTCCGCGCCACCCGATCTGGCTATTATAGAGATCGGAGTGCATTGAAGAGTTACGGGCAAACCCGGATTGAGTGGGCGCTGCTGGCCCTCATCGCAGTGGTGTGCGCCGTGCTCTCGTTCCTGCAATACCGCTGGACCGGTGAATTGAGCCGCGCCGAACCCGCGCTGCTGCGTGCCGGACTCAATGACCAGGTTCGCCGCCTCGTCCAGAACTTCAACGACGAGATCCGCGAAAGCTGCACGGCGCTTTTGCCGGACGAGCGCGAGATCCTGCACCTCGGCAGATTGGAAGCTCATCAGGCGCGCTACCAGCAGTGGCTCACTTCGCACGATCGCTCGCTGTTCGCGCAGCTTGCCATCGCGGTGCCGGAGCAGGGAACGCTGAACCTTTACGCCCTCGACAGCGGGGGCAAGCCTGCTCCCATGCCGTGGCCCGAATCCTGGGAAGGCCTGCGGATGGGCATGACGGCGCGCATCAACGGAGCCGGCCATCCGCCAAACGCCCCGCGCAATTCGAACCTGATTGAGATTCCAGTCTTCTCTGAATCGGGTGGCGAAGAAGTGGAATGGATGATCTTCAATCTGAACGAAGACTATCTCCGCCAGAAGGTGCTGCCGCGCATGCTCAGTGAGTATCTGAATGCCGGACCCGAGGCCGATTACGACGCCTCCATCAGTCTGGCCGCGCCTCCTTTCAGCGTCGTCTATTCGACCCGCGCCGACGGCGAGAGTGTGGCTCGCGATGCCGACGCCATGGCCGGAATCTTCTCCGCCGATATGGGGGTCGCGCCTCCGCCGCCCGGCCGTGGACGCGGCAGGGGCCGTGGTGACGAAGGCCGCATGCCCCGCTGGACAATCGCCGTGCGCCATCGCGCCGGTTCGCTGGATTTAACGGTGGCTCGCAATCGCACGCGCAATCTTCTGGCGTCCCTGATTCTGGTGGCGCTGCTGGGCGGCACCGCCTGGGCACTGGTCCGTTACACGGCCCGCTCGCGGCGGCTCGCCGAGATGCAATTCCGATTCGCGGCGGGAGTCTCCCACGATCTGCGAACTCCGCTCACGGCCATCCGCGGCGCCGCCTTCAATCTGGTGGAAGGTGTGGTCAGCGAGCCCGCGGCCATCCGCCGCTACTTGAAACTGATCCTTCGCAATGCCGAAGAACTCACTTCGATGATTGAGAATGTGCTGGCATTTTCGGCTTCGATCCATGCCAAGAAACCGGAGGCGCTCGAGAAGTCCTCGGTGGGCGATCTGCTGCACCAGGCCGCGGCCGCAATGTCGCTGGAGATTGAACAGGCCGGTTGCCACCTCGAGGTCACCGTCGCGCCGCACCTGCCGGCCGTGGATGGCGACCCGGCCGCGCTCGAACTGGTCTTCCGCAATCTGATCGGCAATGCGCTGCGCCACGGAGGCGGCGGCAACTGGATCGGCGTTTCGGCGGCGCCCGCGGCGGACGGCGTCGAGATTCGCGTGTGCGATCACGGTCCCGGCGTTGCGGAGGCGGAGCGCGAGAGTATTTTCGAGCCCTTCTATCGCGGACAGCAGACCCGGGCGCAGCGCGTCGTGGGTACGGGTCTCGGGCTCAGCTTGGTGAAAAATACGGTGGAGCGGTACCACGGCACCATTCAGGTGAACAACTCTCCAGGCGGAGGCGCCCAATTTACGGTGCGCCTGCCTGCCCATGCGGAACCAGTATGACCGCCCGTATTCTGCTGGTGGAAGATGCTCCCGACGTGCAGTTGATTGTGGCGGACCTGCTGCGCGGTCATGGCCACGACGTGGTGGTTTCGAGCGACGGCGGTGAGGGCCTGCGAGTTGCCGGCGAGCAGCACTTCGACCTGATGATCCTCGACGTCATGCTGCCCGGACTCAGCGGCTTCGAGTTGTGCGCCGCGGTTCGCGAGCGGGGCTTCGACGGCGCCATCCTGATGCTGACGGCGCGGGCGCAGGTGGACGATCGGGTGGAAGGTCTGACCAAGGGCGCCGACGACTACCTGATCAAGCCCTTCGATTCCAAGGAACTGCTGGCGCGCGTAGCGGCGCTGCTGCGCCGCGTGGGAAAGACGCCGCTGACGCCCGTCCTGCAATACCAGTTCGGCGAAGTGACGGTGGATTTCGAGCGCCGCGAGGTAGTGCGGGCCGGCGCCCTAGTCAATCTGGCCGCCAAGGAACTGCAGTTGCTTCGGCAGTTGATCGACCATCGCGGGCAGGTGCTTTCGCGCGAGCGGCTCCTCTCGCGTGTCTGGCAGGATCAGCCCTTCATCGGCCCGCGCACGGTAGACGTCCACGTCGCGTGGCTGCGTCAGAAGCTGGAAGACAATCCGCAAATCCCTCGCCACATCCTGACGGTCCGCGGCGAGGGCTACAGCTTCGAACCGTAGCGCTCTGTCTCGGATAACAATTCTTATCTTGCGGAAAGTCGAACAAGGCGTATTAATAGATGTATGAAACT
>DASZMZ010000132.1:0-5638 GCA_035551455.1 Candidatus Sulfopaludibacter sp. | reverse complement strand
ACGATGTCTGGCTTCGATCCAGCGGCACCGTCTTGATTCGCCCTTGCCGTGTCTTTGTGCTCTCCACATTTCGAGAATAAAGCGAAAACGACATTTTCAAGCGAAAATGTTTGGGCCGGCTGGTATTTTTTCACAGACCCTAACGTGCGCGGCTCTGCAGATTCAGCAAGTTACAGAGCCGCGAGCGTTAGCGAGCTACCTCTAGCGGCGGCGATCGCGGCCTGACCGAGCGCAAGGCCGCCGTCGTTGGGCGGGACCTTTTCGTGAAGATAGACCTGGAACCCGGCGCTGCGCAGCGCCGGGACCACTGTCGCCAACAGCCTCATATTCTGGAAAGTGCCGCCGCTCAGGCAGACCCGGTCCAGGCCTCCAATCGCCCGGCAGGTTTCCACGATGGCCGCCGCCACGGTGTTGTGAAAGCGGGCGGCGATGGTGGAGGCGGACTCGGTGGATTTTGCGATCTCGGCCATCGCCGGGCGGAAATCGAGATCTTCGCCATCGAGGACGAAGTCGTAGCGGCTGTCCACCGCCGGGTCGGCAATCGCCTCGAGTTCGATGGCGGCCTGTCCCTCGAAAGTCACTTCGCGGCGCAGCCCGATCAGGGCCGCCACGGCGTCGAAGAGGCGGCCGCATGACGACGTTTGGACCGTGTTGAAGCCCGTCTCGATCATGCGGCGGACCACCCGCTGCCGTTCCTCCGCCACGCCCTCGACTCGATCCACATAGGCCAGAGCGGCCCTCCATGGCTCGCGCACGGCGGCGTCGCCACCGGCCAGCGGAGCGTACCGCAAGTGCGCGCGGCGCGTGAAGCCCGCGTAGCCGGCCACCAGGAACTCGCCGCCCCAAATGGCGCCATCGGTACCGTACCCGGTGCCGTCGAAGGCCACGCCGATCACCTCGCCATCCAGTCCGTTGTCCAGCATGCAACTGGCGATGTGCGCATGATGGTGCTGCACGCCGATCTTGGGCAGACCGGGGAGGGCCAGGGCGTACCGGGTGCTCAGATAGCCGGGATGCAGGTCATGCACCACGGCGCGCGGCTCCACGCGGAACAGCTTCTTCAGATTGGCCAGCGTCTCCTCGAAGAATTCCAGCGTCTCGTAATTCTCCAGGTCGCCGATATGTTGGCTCAGGATCGCGTGACGGCCTTTGGTGAGGCAGAAGGCGTTCTTCAACTCGCCGCCGACGGCCAGCAGTTCCGGCACGTCGCGGCCCAGGTCCAGAGTCTGCGGGGCGAAGCCGCGGGACCGGCGGAGCACACGTTCACGGCCCGCCAGCGTGCGGACCACTGAATCGTCGGCGCGCATGTAGATGTCGCGGTCGTGCGTGAGGAACCAATCGGCCACACCGCCGAGCCGCTCCTGGGCGTCCTGATTCCGCACGACGATGGGCTCTTCGCTCAGGTTTCCGCTGGTCATCACCAGTACGTCGTAGGGCGCGTCCTGGAACAGCAGGTGATGCAGCGGGGTATACGGCAGCATGACCCCGAGGGTCGGATTGCCCGGCGCGACCGCGGGCCATGGGTAGTGCGCGCGCAGAATCACCACGGGGTGGCGCGGACCGGCCAGAGAGGCGCGGTCGGCCTCCGTCACGACGGCCAGGCGTTCCGCTGCCGGGAGGTCGCGGACCATTACGGCGAAGGGCTTGTCGCTGCGCCGCTTGCGCTGACGGAGCAGACGGACCGCCGCATCGTTGCGAGCATCGCAGGCCAGATGAAAGCCGCCGAGGCCCTTGATCGCCAGGATTTCGCCGGCCGCGAGGCGGCGGCGCGCCTCCTCGATGGGTGCTGAAAGGGACGGACCGCAGACAGGGCAGGCATTGGGCTGGGCGTGGAAGCGGCGATCGGCCGGGTCGTCGTATTCGTGCTGGCAGGCCGGGCACATGGGAAAGACCGCCATGGTGGTGTTGGGCCGGTCATAGGGGATGTCGCGGATGATGGTATAGCGCGGGCCGCAGTTGGTGCAGTTGGTGAAGGCGTACCCGTAGCGGCGATTCCCCGGACTGGCGATGTCGCTCAGGCATGCGGCGCAAGTGGCCACGTCGGGGGAGACGAGGGCGAACTCACCGGTGACGGCCACGCTGTGGCGAATCTCGAAGCCGCTGCCGCCGGAGGGCGCGAGTTGGCTGGTCTCCATGTCCTGAATCCAGGCCAGGGGGGGCGCCTCGGCGGTGAGCGCGGCGGCAAAGGCCGCGACTTCCGCGGGCGCGCCTTCCACTTCAGTGACCAGACCGGCCGACGAATTGAGGACGTAGCCCGTCAGGCCATTGCGAATGGCGAGATTGTGGACGAACGGACGGAACCCGACGCCTTGGACGATGCCGCGGAGCCGGATGCGCAGTCGGGTTCGATTCACCAATAACTATTTTCGAACACCGGCTTCCGGCATGCGCGGCAAAAATCGACTGTTTTCACATCCAGCCGTTCCACCGCGTGGCTGCTGGTCATGACGCAGCGCCAATCGGGACAGTGGCGCAGGCCGTAAGTGTGGCCGAGTTCGTGGACCGACTCCTTCAAGAGCCGCTCGCGCAGCAGGCCCTCATTGGCCGGCAAGCCGTAGAGTTCATCGTGCAGGCGCGCGGTGGAGACTACGGCGCAATTGCCGTCTAGCTGGGCCTCGCCAAAGACGAAGGTCAGCACCGGTACATATAAATCGCAGCCCGTGACGGCCAGGATTCGGGCGTCGGGATCGCAGGCCTTTTCCAGCTTTTGCAGGATCGCCGTGGAGTGGTATTGATGGCGGCCGGCATCCATGGAAAAGGAAATATCGAACGGCTCCGGGCGAATCCGGCAGGGCGTACTGAATTGACGCGCCAGATGGGAGGCCAGGTATTCCAACCCGTCCAGACCCGGCGCGGCCAGTGCCGGATCTCCGTTCGACAGGGGAATCAGGTGAATCGGTTTCACCGCAGCCCGTAGCGCCGCAGCTTGTTGTAGAGCGTAGTGCGGTCGATGTCCAGAATTCTTGCGGCGCGCGAGAGATTGTGTTGGGTCTCCCGCAGAATGCGTTCGATATGGACGCGTTCCACATCGTCCAGCGTCTTACCGCCCTTGGGCTCGTCAGCCTGGAATTGGAAGGAGAAATCGGACGGACGGATTTCCTGGCCGCGTCCCACCACCAGGGCGCGCTCCACCGCATTTTCCAGTTCGCGCACGTTGCCCGGCCAATCGTGGCGCATCAACAGCTCGATGGACTCGGCGGCAATTTGCGGAATCGGCCGGCTGGTGGCCATGCAGAAGCGGTTCAGGAAGTGATTCACCAGCAGCGGAATGTCCTCGCGCCGGTCGCGCAGGGGCGGCAGCTCGATGCAGAATACGTGCAGCCGGTAATACAAATCGGGCCGGAAGGCCCCTTCCTTCACCAGCGTTTCCAGGCTCTTATTGGTGGCGGCGATGGCGCGGAAATCCACTTTGAGCTGCTGATTGCCGCCCACGCGCACGATTTCTTTTTCCTGGAGTACGCGCAGCAGGTCGGTCTGCGTCTTCAGGCTGATATCGCTAATTTCGTCCAGGAACACGGTGCCGCCGTCGGCCACCTCGAACTTGCCCTTCTTGCGATATTGCGCGCCGGTGAAGGCGCCTTTCTCGTGGCCGAAGAGTTCGCTCTCGAGCAGCGTCTCAGTGAGCGCGCCGCAGTGGATGGTCACCATCGGCATATAGCGCCGCGGACCTGCCGCGTGGATGGCGCGCGCCACCACTTCCTTACCGGTGCCGCTTTCGCCCGTGATCAGGACCGTGGCCTCTGTGGGCGCCACCATCTCAATCAACTCGACCACTTTTCTCATGGCCGGGCTCTTGCCGATCATTTCCGTGCCGGGCACCACTTCCTGCAGATTCTCACGCAGGCGAGTGACTTCGCGCCGCGCCCGCTTATGTTCCAGGGCATTGGAGACCAGGTGAGAGAGCTCATCGGGATCCACCGGTTTCGTGATGTAGTCGTAAGCCCCGTGTTTGAGCGCCTGCACGGCCGTATCGACCGCCGCATAGCCGGTCATGATGATCACGGTGAGGTCCGGGTCGGCCTGTTTGAGCCGCGATTGCAATTCAATGCCGTCCATCCCCGGCATCTTGATATCGAGCAGCGCGAGGTCGAATTCCGACTGGGCAATCACTTCGAGCGCCTCGCGGCCGCTGCCCACCGGGCGCGCGGTGTAGCCCTCGCTGGTGAACCATTTGCCCAGCGAATCGCGAACCACCAGCTCATCGTCGACGATCAGGATTCTGCCTTTCGTCTTAGTTGCAGTCAAGGGTTGATCCATTACGCTACTTCCCATTGGTTCCTCCAGTTGTTTCTATAGCAGCCCGTGGTGAATTTCGCTCCCTCACGGTCGCGGCTCTGTAAGTCACTGAATCTACGGAGCCGAGCGCCAGTCTCACTAACGGCAGTTCGATGCGAAATTCCGTTCCTTCTCCCGGCGTGGAGCGGACTGAGATTTCTCCCGCGTGCTGCTCCACGATTCCCTGCGCTACGGCCAAGCCCAGGCCCGTGCGGTTTTGGTCCTCTTTCGTGGTGAAGAACGGATCGAATATACGCGGCAGAACATCTTCGGGGATGCCGCCTCCCGTATCTGACACCCGTACCGCGGCGTGGTCGGCGATGGGGTCGAATTCGGTGGCCACCAGCAGTTTGCCGCCTTTCGGCATGGCCTCGGAGGCATTCACCATCAGCACCAGAATCACCTGTTGAATCTGATTGCCGTCGCATTCCACTTGCGGTGGATTTTCGGCCAGGGATTCGGTGAGCTCAATGTTCTGCATTTCCAGCTTATGTTTCACCAGCAGCACGGCGCGGTGCACAATGGTGTTCAGGTCGTTCGGCTCGCGGCGGCTGGGCGCCTGGCGCGAGAAGCTCAGAAGATTCTTCACCAGTTCGCCGCAGCGCTTGCTCTCCCGCTCAATGGTCTGCATCTGCTCGGCCAGGTCGTCGCGCGTGGCAAAATCCTGCTTCATCAGTTCGCGCAGCACCAGGCGCGCGTACGTCAGAATGCCGAAGAGCGGATTGTTGATCTCGTGGGCGACGGTAGCGGCCAGTTTCCCGATGGAGGCCATCTTTTCCGAGCGCAGCAGCGTGCTGTGAACCTGCTCCAGTTCGGCCGTTTTGCGCCGCACCTCGGCCTCGATTTTGGACTGGACGCCGGCCACTTCCTGGGTCATCCGATTGAATGACACCGACAGATCGCCCAGTTCGTCGCTACTGCGCACGGGCAGGCGATATTCCAGGTCGCCTCCGGCGACGCGGTGCGTGCCGTCGATCATTTCTTTGACGGGCCGGCCCACCATTACCCACATGAAGACGATGGCGCTCGAGGAACCGAACACCAGCGCGCCCAGCAGGAACCACTTGAGACTGGCCTGATTCTGCGCGATCTGTTTGTCCACCGGAGCCAGGGACAGGTCCGCGTCAATCACACCCAGAACGAGCTGGGAGGCCGGATGCATGTGACAGGTGCTGTTGCTGCAGGCGGTTTCGTTATAAATGGGCCGCATCACGCCCAACAGATGCTCGCCCTGCCGATCGTGGAAGTCGCGGGCGCGGTCGCGGCGGTTCAGGCGCTCCAGCGGCGCCGATTGGGCATGACAGGCGTAGCATTGCTCGGCCCGCTTATCCACCACACTGCCGACTTCCCGCGCATCGGTGGA